>JAFVXS010000026.1 GCA_017501025.1 Alistipes sp. | reverse complement strand
TGAGGGCAGAGTAGCCGTTGAAACCGAAACGTACCGATGTTGCAACCGACAAACGAGTCTTCTCGGAGATGTCGTAGAAGTAGTTGAACATCACGATTGGCTCGTGAGTGCGACGAACACGAGTGTTACGCAACTTGCCATCCTGATAACCTACGTTAGGGTTGTAGTAGTTGCTGCCGAACAAATCGTAAGCCTCTTGTGTCGAAGCCTGCTGTGCACCACGCTGTTGCGGAGTGCCCAAAATCGAGAGCGACAGACGGTGCTTTGTGCCAAAGAGTTTCTCTACCGAAGCAAAGTAACCATACGAGTTGTAATATACACCATCAACATAGCCGTTGCCACCCTGACGAGTCGATACCGAGAAGCCGTACGACCAACCGTTATCCAAAGCACCCGAAGCGTACGATACGATGGCACGGAAACGATACATCTGGTTACCGTTCGATACACTTGCACGGAAACCTTTACGCATCTGCGAAGCACGGGCGTTGATGTTTGTCACACCACCGATACCGCCAACACCATAGTCGGTAGGGGTAAGACCGGCACTGCTCTCCTGATTACGGGTTGCATCGTTCAGACCGCTCCACAACGACCAAGGACCATAACCTGTCAAAGCGTCGTTGAAACGGATGCCGTTCAAATATACATCCGAGTACATCGAGTCATAACCACGAACATTGAAACGCATCTCGCTGAAACGGTACGATGCAATGTTGTTGTAGATGTCCTTCGACGACGAGAGCGACGAAGGCAAAGCCTGTGTGTCCGATGCCGACGAATCGTTGTCGAACTCTGCAAATACCGAGTCATCCATAACCTCGTTCTGCAACGAAGGAACGATGACAACGGTGCGCAGGTCACGAACGTTCTTCTCGACTGTAACATTCAGTTCGAGTGGCTCGTAGTCGCCTGCCGTGAACGACAGTTTGTATGTACCCTGTGGGAGGTTCTTGAATGAGAACTCTCCGCTGTCATTGGTCGTAGCAACCTGCTGAACGCCATCGATGGTCACCTTAACCTGACCAACCGCTGTACGACCGTTACGCGATACTACTGTACCCTTGATTCCACCCACTTGTGCCATTACGAGGGTAGAAAAGAGTGCAAGCAGTGTTAAAAGTAAAAATCTTTTCATACTATAATATTAAATTATTTGCCTATGTATATATATACAGGAAGGTGGTCGGAGAATCCTGCTTGGAAGTTCGAGCCTACGAACGAACGCAATGGATAACCCTTATATTGACCTTCACGCTGCATCATATATGGACGCGAGAAAATGTTGCCATAGAACTTGCTTCCTTCGCTGCGTTGCAACTTCAACTTGCCGGTCGAACCTGTCGCGAGGTTCTCCGATACAACGATATTGTCGAACAGATTCCACGCATCGCGGTATGCCAATGTGCCGTGACCTGCTCGCAACATATCGTAGAATGGGTTATACATATCGCCTGCGGTAAGTTTTTTGATATTGCCCTTACCGCCCAAAGTCTCTACTACGCTGTCGTCGGTAGCGTCGTCGTTAAGGTCGCCCATAACTACAACTTTTACATTAGGGTTTGCTGCACGTACCGAGTCGGCAAGGTGACGGCAAGCGGCAGCGGCAGCCTCGCGGAGGTGTGCCGAACGCTCTTTACCGCCCAGACGCGATGGCCAGTGCGATACTACGAAGTAGAATGGCTCATCCTCGATAGTTCCCCACATTGTTACCAAATCACGAGTGCGGAAGTCGGGCATTCCAGGGATTTCGAGCTTCACGGCAGCACTGCCCTCGTATTTGAAGTCGTTTGGACGATAGAAGAATGTACAATCGACACCACGACGGTCGGGCGAATCGAAGTGAACGATTCGGTAGTTGCCGTGCGAGAGTTTTGGTTGAGCAATCAAATCTTCGAGCACCAAACGGTTCTCAATCTCCGAAACACCGATTACGGCAGGGAAACGTTTGTTGATTGCTGCAATATCGAACAATACACGCTCCATATTGCCAAGTTTCTTTTGATACTTTGCCGTGTTCCACTTTTTGTCGCCATCCGGCAGGAACTCTTCGTCGTTCTTATCGGGATCATTGATTGTGTCGAACAGATTTTCGAGGTTGTAGAATACAACCATATGTTTATTCTGTGCGAAACAGCAGATGAAGATTGCCGATAAGAGCAGCGTTGTGATAAGTAACTTTTTCATACTGTTGTTTTATTAGAAATTCCAATCATTGAAGTTCTTCTGCGACTTCACCTTGTCGGCAATCGCAGGGTCGAGATTGCGGTAGAACGTAAAGCCTGTCTTTGCTTCGATTTCGGCAATCGATACCACCGCATTTCGTGGCTCGCTATTACCAGCCGTAGAGTTTTCGAACAAGAAACCGATAGCTTTAATTTCGTCTGCCGATTTGATATCCTTTATATTTTTACCTGTCGAGCCCGAACGTGTACGCAACATCAATTTGTAGGCGTGCGATGGACGGGTGATGGTACGACCTTTCGATGTAAATACTCTGCAATTAGGGTTTGAAGTATCAAACAGAGTACCCGTTATGACAAAGAGCGTATCGCTACACTTGTTGTCACGTACCCAGCCCTCGACTTTTACCCACGAGCCGCTGTTGAATTTGCTGTTTTGCGGCATCATATTGGTTGCATAGAATGTCTGTGCGTTTGCCATTACGGTTACCAAGCGGCTTGCCGATGGAAGCATATGTCCACGACTATCGCCTGTGCCGTATGCACCGTTTTCGATATCTTGTTGCAAACTCTTGTCGATTACGGGGTATGTAGGGATGTACTCGCTTGACCAATTGCCTGGACTTCCTGTCCAAACCGTATCGTCGAATGCCCAAAGATCTGTACGACCTGTGCCTTTGTACTCATAGAATTGGTGAACAGGGTATGCAACCCACTGCGAAACGAGTTTATCCGTATCGTAACAGATTGAGTAGTTACGAACTCGCTTTCCGTTCACGGTTGTATAGTATGTTTTGTAGATAAAGTTGTCAGCCTCCTTCATTGCAGGCTGCTCACCCCACGTACGGTCGTAGGAGGTGTTTTGGCTCATTGCCAACTGCTCAAATTCGAGCAGTGTCGAATATTTGCCGCCATTATACTTTACCAAAATGGCTGCGGAGCGGTTATCTTCGCCGGTATTTACCGACAAGTAGAGAGTGAATGTTTCGCCGACAATGCCGTTGGTTGAAGAGTCCGCACTGTTCTTCGAGAACGAACACCATTCGTTTCCCTCTACGATGATAGCCTCATATTTGTAGCGAGGGTCGCCGTAGGTATAACCTGTGAGCTTTGTTTGGTCGTGTCCGACAATCTGATCTTCCAGTTCGGCACGAGACTCCCAAGGAGACCAACCATCATCGCTGTCGCCACAAGCAACGATAACTGTTGCGGTCAATAGCAATACTACTGTCTTGAATAGTTGCTTAAAAATCATAAAAATCTTTCGCTATAAATCATCTTCATATTCCAAAATCGGGTTTCGACTACTCTGTGTTGCGGTCTGCCCGATGTCAATCTCTTAAAAGGCACCAAACTCTCGGCAGGTTGCCCTGCCGAGAGAGTTTTGCCTTTGGTGTCAGCCGTCGATTACTTATCGTACTCGATAATAATCTCGCCGGTGTAAAGAGCACCCTGGGTGTTCTTGTAGATTGCAAAGAAACCACAATCCGACGATGGAGTAAATACGGTGGTAAACTTCTTCAATGAACCGGCAGTAGTCTCTGTTGTTTGGAGAGACTCTGCATTGGTCATCGATGCAGGAACATCTACGCCTACGATTTGAGAAGCATCGGCAATGATGTTAAAGTTAGGGGAGTACTTCTCGTTGTAGGTGATAACCGTAATCTTTCTAATCTTGCCAAACGATGTGGTGTTACCGATACGCGACTGCTTTGCAGCATCTGTATTACCTTGTGCCTGCATAGCGATACCATTGTAAGCTTTTTTTGCATCTGGCAAACACCACTTACAAGCCGTAAAGTCGAAACCGCCAACATTGAAAGTGAGGTATGTCGAGAGGTTGGTAACATCCTGCGAGCCATAGTTATTAACTGTCCACGACGAAGTGTCGATTGTATCCAACGAGAGCGAAACGTATGTTCCGGTTGGCTCTGGTGTTGGATCAGGAGTTGGGTCTGGTGTTGGCTCTGGGTCCGGAGTTGGGTCCGGAGTAACAGGCTCGTCACCCGAAGGCTCGCCCGGAGTGAAGAGAACAACGCCCTGTTTGAGAGTTGCCTCCTTATAGTACGAACGCAAGAAGTTGTACGATGCGTTTGCCGAGCCGAGATATGCGCCATTGCTCGAAAGAGTGATACCACCATTTGCATTGTCGGTTGCAACCCACTCTGCGGCAGTTGTATCGAGAGCCAAACGACGGTTCTTTGCAGCAACAACACTTGCGAGGTACTTGTCGCCAACTTTGATGTAGTAGGTGTTAGCCTTTTCTGCAACAGCCTCGAAAGTAACTTTTGCAGCAACTGCGATAGCATCGGCAGGCTCAACAACCAAATTGCCCTCTGCATATTTGTAGTCGATAGTTACGAGGTCGGCATTTGCATCAGCATTTGCATCGCCACTAACCTCACCGGTCCATACGTGGTATGGATAAGCCGAATAGTCATTGCCGTCATACTCGGTAATGTAAGCAGCCATATAGTACTCGCCTGCTGTGAGTGCAGCCACGGTGCTAACCTTTGTGAAGGTGCCTGTTGGCTGATCTGGAAGATTTGCCTCGCCCTCCTTAACAACGTCGGTAATCATCATATTTACGAAGTTGCCGTTTTGGTTGCTATTTGCACCAATCAAGAAACCTGTTGCCTTGATAGGGGCACCGTTCATCTCTACAAGTTTAGCAGCCATCTCTGTATCAGGATACGAAATCGAGCCACGAGCAGTCGTTGCACCATCGATTTCGATGTTGTAGTAATAGCCGCTGATGTTGAGGCTACCGCTGATGGTTGCGTACTTGATTTCAGGAGCCGAAAGGTATGCGTCGGCATCGCTACCCGACATAACAACGGCAGTGCCATAATCTACATTTACGGTCTCGCCCGTAGCGGTCAAAGTTGTGCCCTGACCGAACTGCAACAAGCCTGCATAGGTCGAAGTTGAACCCTCAACAGTTACTACGCTGCCAACAGCAGGGATATTAACGCCCTCGCCCAAGTAAGCAAGAATCATCTTGCCGCTTGCGTCGGTAAGCAGTGCACCACGAGCGTATGTAGCATATATACGAGCGTTCTCAACTTTGTAAGTACCCTCGCCCTGTGCCAAAATATCAGAGATTGTGAGTACAGGAGTCTCCGGAATGGTGAAGTCCAAAACAGGACCGTTACCGCCTACTGTCAAAGTGAAGTCGTCCAAACGCATCGAGCCCTGATACTTGTAAGCATCCGAAGGGAGAGCGGTCGATGTATCGGCCTTGTAGTTGTGGAACTTGATATAGATCTTCTCAACCTCGCTTGCCAAAGTGAATGGAGCGATTGCATAGTACCAACCGTTTGTACCGTCAGCAACAACGCTGAATGCAATCTCTGCCCAAGCCTCCTTATCTGTGCTGATAGATACAGAGAGGTTCTTGCCCGATGCAGGAGCAACTGCGGCAGGAGTATAAGGCGAATCGTTAAGCGATGCGTAGGTGTTGTATGCAGTGAATGAGAGAGTGTAGTTCAATGTGCCGCTCTTCAAAGCAACATCGTTGATAACAAACTCATTGTCTGCCTTGCTGATATATGCGTAAGGAGCATCGGTCGAGTATGTAGCACCAACAGGAGCCCACGACTTACCGCTGTTACGTACCGAAGCACCCGAACCGGTGTAGGTTACGCCGCTCTGATCAACGCCTTCGCCACCCTGTGGGTTCCAACCCTGATAAGCATCAACGTATGGCCAATAGCTGCCCTCTTTCTGTACGCTTGTTCCGCAATCCTCTTTGTAGATGAAATCACCTGTTGGGAACTCGCTGTCGGACTGAACGATTGTCAGCGTAGCCTTCTTTGTGATAGGGTAGCCGTAAACATAGCCCGTAGCCGAGAATGTTACCTTGATGGTACGCATTGCGTCAGCCTCCGGAACAACGAACGAAACGTGTGCAGGACCATTGCCGCTCGTAAGGCTTGGGATAACGCCGTCGGTATCAACGTCGATGCTCCAAGCAGCAGGAGTCGAAACAAGAACTGCCTCGGTCTCGCCACCTTCGAGCGAAATGCTCAAACTTGTAGGCTCAACCTCAATAGTTGGCATACCCTCGTAGCTGTCCGTACCATTGTCGTCGCTACAAGATACCATAGCACCTGCAATCAGTACAACTGCTGAAAGGAGGAGCGTTTTGAAAATGTTTTTCATAATTACTTTTTAGTTTTGTTGTTAAACTTTTTGTATGTATAAAATCTCATTCTTCGTCATCTCCTACTCTATGTAATAGAGTATCGGGCGACAAATATACGAAAGTAAAATATATTGACAATAGATTTTTTCGATAAATTCATAATTTTGTGCGTATTGTGATATTTTGTAAGTTTCGTGGTGTTTATAATTACGAATTGTAAGTTAAATCTGTCGAAATGCTCAATCGTTGCACTGTCAGTTCTGCTGCCAATCTGCGGTATATGATACAAAAAAAGTCCTCCGTTTTAGGGAGGACTTATCAATATTTATTCCGAAAATTGATTATTTCTCGGGACGCATAACAATGTATGCAAAACGGTTGTCATCGACAATCTTCTTTGCCAACGCTTTGATATCATCGTAGGTCATACCCTTCACGATATTCTCGTAGTCACGCATATAGTCGAGACCATCGTTGTAGTAGCCCTGCAACATCGATATCCACTTCGAGTTCTGCTCGATTTGCTTCTTCCACTCTTTGAGCAGATACTCGCGAACCTTCTCAACATCCTCGGCTTTTGGACCCTGCTCGGCAATCTTGCGGAGCTCTGCAATCAGAATCTCGCTCAACTCGTCGGCCATCTGCTCGTTCGTGTCGAACTGCATAATGAGGCTGTATGTTGGTGCAGGCTCTTTCGAGAGGTTAGCACCTGTACGAACACCGTATGTACCACCCTTCTCCTCGCGGATAGACTCGGTGTAACGCATACGCAAAATCTGTGCAAGTACCGAGAGGAGGGTCTTGTTCTTGATGGTGTACTCCATATCACCCGAGTAGGTGCGTGATACGCGAACTTTTGGCTGCTGCATCTTCACCTTGAAATCTGC
>JAFVXS010000265.1 GCA_017501025.1 Alistipes sp. | reverse complement strand
GTCAAACGGATAGCCTTCAATACCTCGTTGTAGAGGGCAGGGAGGTTCCAAAAGATATGCTCTCCGATTGGTAACATAGGGTTGTCAAATCGGGTTAATTCTCTCATTGTGATACGCTCCCCGTCAAAAGTGGCAACGATTGAACGTCCGCTCGTTGCACCCAAATCTATCGACAGATAGTTTCTCATTTTCATATTGATAAGTACTTTTCGATTAATTGTTTTTACAAATTTACTATTAAAAAACTTGCTTAATCTTAATTTTTTGGCAAATTGGCTTAATTATTTGTCTTAAAAGTTTGCCGTATCACACAAAATGCCTAAACTTGTAGTATAAAAGTACAGCAAGTTGTGGAACCGATAAAATATATAGCCGAAAATCAACTCGATGAGAGGTGGGGTTTAACGGTCTGTTCGGTGGGATTTCAAAAGGTAAATCCCGGTGATAGTTATCCTCCGTTGAACCACGACCGCGAGTATGTTTTTTCGATAGCGAAAGGGCGAACGCTCCACGAGTATCAGTTGGTCTATATTGTTGATGGAGAGGGCGTTCTGACAACGCGAAGTGGCGGTACGCATCACGTCGTACGAGGCGATATGTTCCTGCTGTATCCCGATGAGTGGCACACCTACCATCCCGACGAGACAACGGGTTGGAGTGAGTATTGGATTGGCTTTCGTGGTGCGAATATCGACCATCGTGTTGCCGAGGGCTTCTTTGCTGTCAATAAGCCGCTCTATCATATCGGAGTCAATCAAACAATTACATCGCTATATCGTGAGGCTATCGATATAGCAAAGCGTCAGCAGCCCTATTTCCAACAACTTTTGGCAGGAATCGTAAATCATATTCTAGGGCTGATGTTTATGACCGAGCAGCAGAATCATTTGAAGTCGGAGAGTGCTGCTTCGCAAATGGTTGAACGTAGTCGTGTGGCGATGCAGAGTGCTGTGGAGAGTGATGTTACTATGCCCGAAATAGCCCGACAGCTCAATGTTAGTTACTCGACTTTCCGCCATATGTTCAAGCTCTATACGGGTCAGTCTCCGTCGCAGTATCTTATCAATTTGCGAATCTATCGGGCTCGTCAGTTGTTATGTTCTACTACACTCTCAATCAAGGAGATTGCCTACATATTACGATTTGATAGTCCCGAATATTTTGCCACGCAGTTCCGTAAGCGGATAGGCGTTTCGCCATCGGCATTTCGTCATACGGCAAAATTTGATGAGGTGTAAAAACAATAAGAGGTTGCTTTGGTTGCAACCTCTTATTGTTTATGCCATCACCGCCTCTACCGATAATATCGAAACTTCGTGCGATAGAGGTGCAATGCGTCGTAACATCTGTATAAGACCGCAATATTTGTCGTTCGTAAGGCGAATTGCTCGTCCGATTTTGTCCTGTTCGTCGATGGTGTTGCACTCGACACGATAGGTTACATAAAACTTCGTAAATTGGCTCTGCCCCGTTACGGTCGGAGTGTCCAAATCGCCACAAATCTCCACTTCGATATGTTTCGGAGTGACGCGTTCCTTTTCGATAATCGAACGCAGCGTCAGCATTGCACATTGTGCAGCCGAGCAGAGCAGCAACTCCTTCGGGTTCTGCTCGCCGATTGACGGAGTGATGGTTGTTGTCTTCTCTTTGGTGCGGAAACTTACAGTAACTTTTTGTCTCATTGTACTTGTGTTTTGATGGTTTATACCTCGACAGATTGCAACAATCATTCCGCAGTACGACTATCTGAAAAACTTTATTCGTGAAACGCTTCCGAATACCTCGTGCTCGACAATTCCCGTAACGACATCGGCGGCATCGTGGCGACGATTTGATGAGTAGAGGCGTCGGTACGATGCCAAATCGTTGTAGAGCTGTGGCCAACGCCCCTCCCAGCCGTATGGCATACGGATAAGGTGTACAACGGTGGCGGCATTCGATAGTATTCGGGCCTCTTTGTTGGATGATTGATGAAACCACTCGATGCGGACTTTTGGTGCAAGTTGCTGAATTACGCGGGCAAAACCTCGACCACCATTATTGCTCTCGAT
>JAFVXS010000264.1 GCA_017501025.1 Alistipes sp. | reverse complement strand
GTTCCAGCGTGAGCCACATATCGACTATCTCGACAAATACAGCCGTACGCGATGATTAGATTGACCAAAGAGTTTACGTTCGAGGCTGCCCACGTCTTGTGGGGCTACGATGGATTGTGCCGCGAGTTGCACGGTCACTCCTACCGCCTGTATGTTACGGTTGTGGGTGAGCCCGTTGCGGATGACTCTTCGCCCAAGTTGGGTATGGTGATGGATTTCGGCGAGTTGAAGGCTATCGTTTCACGTGAGGTTGTGTCACGATTGGACCACTCGCTGATTTTGCGTCGCAGCAGCGAGGCAGAGCGACTGCTCGGCTCGTTGGAGGGCATTGCCGAGCGGATTGTGGTGGTCGATTATCAGCCGACGTGCGAGAATATGCTCTACGACTTTGCCCACCGCATCGATGCGGCTCTGCCACAGGGTGTGCGGTTACACTCGCTGCGTCTGCACGAGACGGCAACCTCCTATGCCGAGTGGTTTGCAGCCGATAACGAGTAGTCGGAAATAGAGGAAGAACGAATAAATTTTGAGCAATGAAGCGACTCTTTTTAGTTGATGCCTACGCACTGATTTACAAGTACTACTACGCATTTATGGGGCGACCTATGCGAAATCGCAACGGTCTGAATACCTCCATCATATATGGTTTTACGGCTTTTCTGCGAGATATCCAGCGTCGTGAGAAGCCCGACCTGCTCGGTGTGGCATTTGACCCTGCGGGGGGCTCGTTTCGTCGCACAATCTCACCCGAATATAAGGCAAACCGCCCACCTACGCCCGAGGATATAAAACTCTCGGTGCCATACGTCAAGCGTATCGTCGAGGCTATGTGTATTCCGATTCTCGAAGTTCCGGGTTTCGAAGCCGACGATGTTATCGGCACGCTTGCAATGAAGGGTATGGCAGCGGGCTACGATGTCTATATGGTTACGCCCGATAAGGACTACGGGCAGTTGGTGCGTGAGCATTGCAAGATTTACAAGCAGAAGAGCGACCGTATCGAGATTGTCGATTGCGACGCCATCCGCGAGAAGTACGGTATCGACCGCCCCGAACTTGTGAGCTTATATTGGCTTTGTGGGGCGATGCCTCCGACAATATTATCGGTGTTCCGGGCATAGGCGAGAAGGGTGCCGCGAAGTTGGTTGCCGAGTGGGGCGATGTGGAGCAGATTATCGCCAACGCCGACTCCATCAAGGGGCGTCAGGGCGAGAATATCCGTTCGTCGGTCGATGCTTTGCGTTTGGCAAAGTCGCTGACGGCCATTCGTCTGGATGTGCCTATTGAGTTCGATGCAGCGGCACTTACGGTCTGCTGTCCTCGTTTTGACGATTTGAGGGCTCTCTTTGCCGAACTTAATTTCAATGGCTTTTTATCTGATTTGCGGAATGTAATGCCTGCCGAAGAGGTGGCACCGAAACAACTTCCGCAGGTGCAGTTGGCAAATATTGCACGTCAAAAGGCGGGAGAGCGTCAGCGTATGATACAGCAACAGCAGGGCTCGCTCTTCGATGGTTTTGGCGAGGAGCCGAGCGTTGTCGAGTCGAACGAACGACAAGCGGTGGAGGTCGAGGAGAGTGCTGATAAAAATGCCGAGGAGAGTATGCCTGTTGCGGAGGAGCCGATGAAGAGTCTCGAAAGCGTTGAACACGACTATCGCATAGTCCGTTCGGCGGAGTCTCTGCAAGAGATGGTCGCCACGATATCCCGATACAAGGAGTTTGCCTTCGATATCGAGACTACGGGTTTCAATATCTTTGCCGACCGTATTGTGGGTATAGCCTTTGCCATCGAGCCGCATCGGGCGTGGTATGTTCCGTTCGACTATGCCGACCGAGGTGTGTTGCGTGCCGATTTCGAGCAGCAGTATGCCGATATTCTGCGACCAATCTTCGAGAGTGAGCAGATTGCGAAAGTGGGTCAGAATATAAAGTTCGATATGCTCTTTATGCGACGTCTGGGTGTGCAGGTGTTGGGACGCAAGTACGACACTATGATTATGCACTACCTGCTCGATTCGGAGGCTCGTCACAATATGAATCTCTTGGCGGAGCGTTATCTTCACTACTCTCCGCAACCTATCGAGACACTTATCGGCAAGGGACAGAAGCAGCTGACAATGGATATGATTGCCACCGAGCGAATTGCCGAGTATGCGGGCGAGGATGCCGATATTACGCTGCAACTGCGTCACGTGTTGTGGGGCGAGTTGGAGCGTGAGGGGATGTGCAACCTCTATACGGATATCGAGGAGCCGATGATTGATGTCTTGGCGGCGATGGAGTATCGCGGAGTCCGCATCGACTCGGAGTCCCTGCGAGAGTACTCGAAGCGGCTGACAACCGATATGGAGCAGTTGGAACGCTCTATCCGTGAAGCTGCCGACGAACCGACGCTCAATATCAACTCGGCACGTCAGTTGGGCGAGGTGCTGTTTGGCAAATTGAAACTTGCCGAGAAGCCGAAACGCACCAAATCGGGACAGTTCAGCACCGACGAGGAGTACCTTATGGAGTTCGCCTCGAAGAGTGATGTTGTGCGACAGGTGTTGGAGTATCGCACGCTGAAAAAGTTGCTTTCGACCTATGTCGATGCTCTGCCACAGTTGGTTGAGCCACATACGGGACGTATTCATACATCGTATAATCAGGCAGTTACAGCTACGGGGCGGTTGTCATCGACCAACCCGAATTTGCAAAACATCCCTATTCGCGATGCCATAGGGCGACCTATCCGTGCGGCATTTATCCCGTCGGATGGGATGTTGTTGATGTCGGCTGACTACTCGCAGGTCGAGTTGCGTGTTATGGCACATTTGAGCGGCGACAAGGCTCTTTGCGAGGCATTTTTGGCGGACGAGGATATCCACTCGGCTACGGCTGCAAAGATTTTCAAGAAGCCGATAGAGGAGGTTACCTCCGAGGAGCGTCGTCAGGCAAAGACTGCCAACTTCGGTATAATCTACGGTATCTCGGTATTTGGGCTTTCGCAACGATTGTCGATACCTCGTGCGGAGGCGAAGACACTGATAGATGGCTACTTTGCATCCTATCCCGATGTAAAACGATATATGGACGAGAGTATTGCTGCGGCTCGTGAGCGGGGCTACTGCACCACGATTTTCGGTCGTCGTCGCTATCTTGCCGACATAGCATCGCGTAACGCTACGGTGCGAGGTTTGGCAGAACGCAACGCCATAAATGCACCGATACAGGGCTCGGCTGCCGATATTATGAAGTTGGCTATGGTGCGTATCGCCCGTGCGTTGCACGAGGAGGGCTTGCAGTCGGCTATGATTATGCAGGTACACGACGAGGTTGTTTTGGAGGTTGTACCTGCGGAGCGAGAGCGTGTCGAGAGGCTTGTCCGCGAGGCTATGGAGCAGGCTGTCGAGATGCGTATCCCACTGCGTGCCGATTGCGGTAGCGGTGCCACTTGGCTCGAAGCACACTAAACCGAACGAAAATAGTAAGAGAGATATGAGAAAACTTTTGATTTTTACGGCCGTAGCACTGCTGGCGATTGTCGAGGTTGTGGCACAGCGAACAAAAGCAGAGATTTTTGCCAACGACGAGTTGGCGAGGGGTGTTTATCGCTTCTACCCAACCGAGTTCAAGGAGCAGACTCCCGTACCGAAGGGCTACAAACCCTTCTATATCTCACACTACGGCCGTCACGGCTCCCGCTATATCGAGAAGGAGCACGAAATCGACGTCGTAGCGAAGGTTATGGATAGGGCTGCCCGTGAGGGTGCTTTTACGGAGTTTGGCAAGGAGTACTACCTTCGCTGGAAGGAGGCAGAGGCTATATGTCGGGGTCGTGCGGGTATGCTTACACAGACAGGTGTCGAGCAGTTGCGACAGATTGCCAACCGTATGTACCACACCTATCCCGAGATTTTTAAGGGTCGCCACCATATCACCTCATTGGCAACCTATGTTCCGAGGGTACTGTTGTCGATGAACTCATTTACCAACGAGATGGTGCGTCTTAATCCGAAACTACGCTTTACGATTGATACGGGTGTTCCTCATCAGGGTTATCTCAACCCATACTGCTACGACAACGACCGTGCGTTGGGACTTCGTGTCGATAAGTGTCGCTATCCGAAGGCGGAGTGGGTAAAGGGTTGGCAGGAGTATCTCTACAAGACGGTGGACCCGATGACCACACTGCGTCGTATCTTCAAGAAGGAGTTTGCCGACTCTATCAGCGAGAAGGATGCGTGGGTGATGTCGCTCCATCGCAACGCCTCGTCGCTGGCAGGCACTCCCGCATCGCATATCGTACTGTCCGACGCATTTACTGCCGAGGAGAACTACTTGTGGTGGCGTATGATAAATCTCCGCTACTATATCGAACGAGGCAATTCGGGTATCGATGGTGGTTTTTTGAGCGATATCAACGACCGCCTTATGGCAAAGATTATCGACGATGCCGACGTGGCGATTTATACCGAAAAACCTACTGCAACGCTGCGTTTCGGACACGATGGCGTGATTATCGGCTTGCTCAACTCGATGGGTGTTGGTGGTTGGGCAGAGCGTTTCGCATCGTATGACGAGGTTGAGGAGCGTTTCCGTGACTTCGATATACCGATGGCTTCGACCCTGATGTTTGTATTCTATCGCAATAAGGAGGGCGATGTTTTGGTAAAGGCACTGCTCAACGAGGAGGAGATAGAGTTGCCCGTAAAGAGTGCGACGAAACCATACTACCGCTGGTCGGATGTTCGTCAGGATTGGGTGGTACGTCTGCAAAATTCGCAGTTGTACGACTACTCGACAGGCGTTTTGCGACTGAAAAAATAGTAAAAATTAAAATAAACCCAAAAATAGAAGAGTTATGAAAAAGATTCTTTTGACACTTGCAGCCATTGCCTGCATCGTTCCTATGTTGTCTGCCAAGCAGCCACCGATTCCTGATGGTGACCGTATCAAGATGAACGACCGCCTCACGACGTTGCGTCGTATCGTTTCGATTCCGAATATCGATGGCTACATCACTTTGAAGGGCGATTTCCATATGCACACAGTCTATGCCGATGCACACGTTTCGCCTGCCGAGCGAGTTCGCGAGGCGTGGTGTGATGGTCTGGACGTAATCGCTATGACCGAGCATATCGCCGTACACAAATCGAAGGGCATAAAGCTCAAAGATTACAACCTGCCTAATCAGTTGGCAGTCAAGGAGGGCAAGAAGTATGGTCTGCTTGTTGTTCCGGGAGCCGAAATTACCCGCACCAAGCCTTTCGGACATATGAACGCACTCTTTATGAAGGATTGCAACGTCTTCGAGGAGGAGCGTTATCTCAAAGATGAGAACGGCAAACTTTTGCGTGATAAGAAGGGTAGCCGCATCCCTAATCGTGCTACGGAGATGACCGATTTCGAGGCTGCCGAGAAGCAGGGAGCATATATTATCTGGAACCACCCGGGATGGCCTGATGGAAAATGCACGCTCTATCCGTTCCACAAGTCGCTTATCGAGCAGGGTCGTATCCACGGTGTCGAGATTTACAACGCCTATGAGTGGTATCCTCGCGTGTTGAGTTGGTTCGACGACTTCAAAATCTCGATGTTCGCCAATAGCGATGCCCATATGCCTTCGGCTGTCACCTATCGTTACTTGCGTCCTATGACATTGGTATTTGCCAAGGAGCGTACATTGGAGTCGTTGCGTGAGGCTATGTTTGCAGGTCGCATCGTGGCACTCTTCGACAACACTTTGGCGGGTAGTGCCGACCTTATCGCACAACTTGCAAAGGCTTCGTTGCAGATTATGCCTATCAACGCCAAGAAGGGCTATGTTGAGGTTACCAATATCTCCGATATCGAGTTCCGCGTAGAGTATGGTACCAAGAAGACCAAATCATTCGTATTCCCTGCCCGCAGTGCTGTGCGTGTAACTATTCCGCAGGGCGAGGTGCTCACTCTGCTCAACTGCTATGCAGGTCGTTCGTATGTAACTACAACTCTCTGGTAGGGATTTGTTGTGATAAGTGGTCATCTACTGCCGCTAACAAATTCTCTTGTCAATGGGCAGTACGTCAAGTACAGCCCATCGCCAAGAAATTCGCCGAGTGTTGTATCTAACCACTTCTGACAACAAATCTGTCTGTTCGCGTTGAGATAGGCGGTCATCGGCTGCTACTAACAAATTGTCTTGTCAATGGGCAGTATTCGCTGTCATCGGCTTTGCCGATGCGGCTATTGCCGAAGGGTCGTTAGCGATGTTAGAGCCGTTAGCGGAATTTTCCGCAGCCGACCTTATTTGACTTTACCTGACCTTATTTACAAAACAAAAAGAGTCTATTATGAAACTCTGCACAACTCTGTTCTTTCTGCTTTTTGCAGCTCTTACAACTCTATCGGCAAAGGAGTCGTTGCCCGAGTGGCAGGACCCTGCCGTAAGCAGTGTCAATCGTGCAGCGATGCACACCGATTATTTCGCCTTTGAGAGCGATGCGGCGGCACGCAAATCCGAGCGTAAGGAGTCGCAAAACTACCTCTCGCTCAATGGTGATTGGCGTTTTTCGTGGGTTGCCGACAGCAATCTGCGACCTACCGACTGCTTCGCCATCGAGTATGACGATTCGGGTTGGGACTGGCTCAAAGTCCCTGCAATGTGGGAGTTGAACGGCTATGGCGACCCGATATATCTGAATACCGGCTATGCGTGGGAAAATCAGTTCAAAAACAACCCTCCGCATCTACCCGTAGAGGGTAACGCTGTCGGCACCTATCGTCGTCAGATTGTAGTGCCGCAGTCGTGGAGTGGTCGTCGAGTGGTTGCCCATATAGGCTCTGCTACGTCGTGCCTCTATCTCTATGTCAATGGCCGACGTGTGGGATATAGCGAGGATAGCAAGTTGGAGGCGGAGTTCGACATTACACCATATATCCGCTTTGGCGAGAAGAATCTCGTTGCGATGCAGATTTTGCGTTGGTGCGACGGTACCTACCTCGAAGATCAGGACTTCTTCCGCCTCTCGGGCATTGGCAGAGATTGCTACCTCTATTGCCGTGAGCCACAGGGCATAACGGATGTACATATCGACACAAACCTATGCAACGACTATCGTGATGGCGAGTTGTCCATTGCATTGCAGAGCGAGGGTCGTTGCTCGGTCGAGCTTGCATTGGAGGATATGGCGGGCAAAAGCGTTTGGCAGAGTTCGCTGACCTTTAAGGGCGAACACCGCTTGCAGACCACCATCAAGGATGTCGCAGCGTGGAGTGCCGAGATTCCGAACCTCTATACGCTCTATGTTCGTTATAAGGGCAAACGTGGCGAGGAGCATATCCCGTTCCGAGTTGGTTTTCGCTCGGTCGAGATTCGCGATGCACAACTTCTTGTCAATGGTAAGCCTGTGATTATCAAGGGTGTAAATCGACACGAGCTCAATACCGACCAAGGCTACTATATGACTCGTGAGCAGATGGTTGAGGATGTTCGTCTGATGAAACGCTTCAACATCAATGCAGTGCGTACGTGTCACTATCCCGACGATAGTGCGTGGTACGACCTCTGCGACGAGTATGGACTCTACGTTGTTGCCGAGGCGAATGTCGAGTCGCACGGAATGGGCTATAAGGAGCATACGCTCGCCATCCGTGAGGATTACCGCTCGCAACACATCGAACGTAACGAGCGTAATGTGGCACGCAATCGCAACCACGCAAGCGTAATAATATGGTCGTTGGGTAATGAGGCGGGCTATGGCGAGAACTTCGAACTTGCCTACGATGCGGTGCGTCGAATGGACGCCGTGCGACCTATTCAGTACGAGAGGGCAGGCTACAATGGCAAGAGCGATATCTTCTGCCCGATGTACTATCCATACCATCGTTGCCGAGATTATGCCGAGGATGAGCAGAAACAGAAACCGCTGATTCAGTGCGAGTATGCCCACGCTATGGGTAATTCGCAGGGTGGTTTTGCCGAGTATATGGCATTGGTACGTCGCTACCCGAAGTATCAGGGTGGCTTTATCTGGGACTTTGCCGACCAAGCCATCCGCTGGCAAGGCAAGGGTGGAGCGGAGATTTTCGCCTATGGTGGCGATTTTAATCTGCGTGATGCCTCCGACAAGAACTTCTGTTGCAACGGACTCTTTGCACCCGACCGACGACCAAATCCTCACGCGTGGGAGGTTGCACACCACTATCGTAATATTTTGACAACGCTCGTCGATGGCTCGAAGGGTACTATTTCGCTCTATAACGAGTATCTGTTCCGTGACTTGTCGAACGTATCGCTCCATTGGGAGGTGCTTCGCAATGGTCGTGCGGTATCGTCGGGCGTAGTCGATAGACTCCCCGTAAAGGCTGGCGAACACTACCAACTTACGCTCCCTATCGAGGGTGTTACGCAACGCTATGGCGAGGGCGAATATCTGCTCAATGTGGCGTATCGTCTGCGTGATGCCGAGCCGTTGTTGGAGGCTTCGCATCAACTCTCGTGTGAGCAGTTTACATTGCGACCATACGACTTCAAAGCGGCATATCAACCAGAGAGAGAGGTTGAGTGGCACGCAGCCAAGCCGTCGCTCCGCATTGTCGAGAACGATAGAGACTACATCTGCATCGAGGGCGACAATTTCGACGTTGCCGTAGCACGCTCTACGGGCTTTATCACCCAATACCGTGTGGCGGGCAATATGTTGATATCGAGCGACGAGCCACTGCGTACAACATTCTGGCGAGCCCCTACCGATAATGATTTCGGGGCAAAACTCCAACAGAAGTATCGTGTATGGCACCAACCTACTATGAAGGTTGAGTCGATAAAGGCTGATGTTGTCGATGGCATTGCCGTAGTTGAGGTCTGCCACACAATCGAGGGCGTCGGTGCAAAACTTCGCAGTCGCTATGCGATTTGTCCGAAAGGCTCAATCGACATAGAAGAGCGTCTGCTGCCCGATTCGGAAACAAAGTGCCCACCGATGTTCCGCTTTGGTATGCGTACGGCACTGCCTATGGAGTACAATAGGGTTGAGTACTATGGTCGAGGCCCTATCGAGAACTATCCTGACCGTCGCGATGCCACACCGTTGCGAATTTATCATCAGTCGGTTGCCGAGCAGTTCTATCCATATATTCGTCCGCAGGAGTGTGGCTTGCGAGGTGACCTACGCTGGCTCAACCTTAAAAATAGTCGAGGTGCCGGGGTGCGAATCGTATCGCCGGAGCCGTTCTACGCATCGGCACTCAATTACAGTTGCGAGCAGTTGGACGATGGCGTATCGAAACAGCAACGCCACCCATCGGAGTTGATACCATCCGAACGAACATATCTCCATATCGACCAATACCATATGGGTTTGGGTTGTGTGAATAGTTGGGGACGACTTCCGCTCGACGACTATATGTTGCCGTTGGCAGAGCGTACACTTCGTTTTCGCATCGAGCCTTATTTGTAAGAGGCGTTAGGGACGTTAGGGGCGTTAGGGGGTCATCGGCTCTGCCGATGCGGCTTCGCCGAGGGGCGTTAGAGTCGTTAGAGCCGTTAGGGGGG
>JAFVXS010000263.1 GCA_017501025.1 Alistipes sp. | reverse complement strand
GGATGGGGGCAAGGAAAACTATGAGGCCATTGATTTCCTGCGCAGATAACGTGCGCGCCAATACCGACGAGGTTTGTTGAGGTTGAGGTTGATAAACAGGTTGTTGAACTGCTTCAACCGCCTCAATTACAATCTGCTGTTTTGGTTTTGGTGTAGGGGCTACGATATCATCCACCTCGCTGACAGTACAACTGCTAATCGCAAATATCGAGAGGATACCCAATAATAGTCTATTCTGTTTCATAGTATCTCTTTGATTAAAAATGTTTAACTAAAACCACTGTTCCGATTCGTCACCATAATACATCGCAGGATTTTCGTCGTAGTTGAGCAACGTATCTACAAAACCCTTTTCGCTTGCTGCTTCGAACAACTCTACACAAGGCGGCTCGTACCTTTTTGTTGTCTGTTTTGTCATCTCCATAATAGTTCTTTTTTTTATGTGTGTTTTTTACTCTTTTTTGGTTGTGAATTATAGGATATAGATATATGGCGAGAGGTCACATCACTGGACTCCCGCAGCAGGTAATGCCAATCTTTGCCGCTGAAAATGTTGATTTTGGGATGTTTTTGAGGTTGAATATCGGGACAGCACCGACCTCCCACACAAGCAGTGCAGAAAGGGTCTATACGATGATTTTAGCGCATAGGGGGGGTATTTGGATAGAATCCCATATTGCAAATATATAAAATTTTTCGCAAATTATCAACTAAATATCGCAAAAAATCTTTTGTCGAAATTTCTATAATCTCGCTTATTTTTTCTACCTTTGTAGTATCGTACAAAGCCAAATTTTCGATTATGCCGCATAAGATTACCCTTACGCTAACTCCTCGTGAAGCTGCCGATGTTGAGGTATATCGTTCGCGTGCGGCTCGACAGCTGGGTATCAAATCGAGCGATATTGCTCTGTTGCGAATCGTCAAACGTTCGGTTGATGCACGCCATCGCACATTGAAGGTCAATCTTGGTTTGGAGGTATATGTCGATTGCGAGGAGCAACCCAAAGAGGTGCATTTCGACTATCGTGCGGTGGATGCAGCACCTGCCGTTATTGTGGTAGGTGCCGGTCCTGCGGCACTCTTTACGGCACTGAATCTTATCGAGCAGGGTTTTCGTCCAATAATCTTGGAACGAGGCAAGGAGGTTGTTGCACGAGGTAAGGATATAGCCAAAATTCAGCGAAATCAGGGCATAGACCCCGACTCGAACTACGCTTTTGGCGAGGGCGGTGCCGGAACATTCTCCGATGGCAAACTCTTTACGCGAAGCAAAAAACGTGGTGACTACAATCGTGCTTTGCAGCGTCTGGTGTCGTTTGGTGCCGACGAGGCGATTCTCTATGAGGCACATCCGCATATCGGCTCCGACCGCTTGCCACGTATTATTGCAGCCGTTCGCGACAAGATTCGCGAGTGTGGCGGAGAGGTGCACTTTTCGCAACGTGTTGTGGAACTCACGATGCGTAATGGTTGTGTAACAGGTGTTCGTACTGCTACGGGCGACCATATCGAGGCACAAGCTGTTGTATTGGCTACGGGACACTCTGCTCGCGATATCTATGCAATGTTGCATCGGCAAGGCGTTGCAGTCGAGGCGAAACCCTTTGCTATGGGTGTGCGTATCGAACATCCGCAGGAGTTGATAAACCGCATCCAATATCACGCCTCCGTCGATATGGAGTATCTTCCATCGGCATCCTACTCGCTGGTCGAACAGGTTGGCGGACGAGGTGTATATTCGTTCTGTATGTGTCCGGGAGGCTTTATTGTGCCGGCAATGACCGCATCCGACGAGGCTGTTGTCAATGGTATGTCTCCATCGCATCGCAACTCGCCCTACGCCAATTCGGGCTTTGTTACGGAGATTCGTATGGAGGATTTTGCCCATCTGCGGGCTGTGTATGGC
>JAFVXS010000262.1 GCA_017501025.1 Alistipes sp. | reverse complement strand
GTCGTAGCTTTGGCTCGCGAGTGTGCCGAGCAGGCGGAGATGGCAGCTGCAAAACGCAACATCACACTCGTTGTGAAGGATTCCGCAAATCTTCCATCACGTTTTTGGGCTTCGGGCGATAAGTTCTATATCGGACAGGTAATCGAAAACCTTATCTCCAATTCTATTCACTACGGTAAAGAGGGTGGCACAACAAAGGTGACTTGCCGTGATATGTACGACAAGATTTTGGTCGAAGTTGAAGATGACGGTATCGGTATTGCAGCAGGCGATGTTCCACGCGTATTCGAGCGTTTCTACCGCACCGACAAGGGTCGTTCGCGTGAGCAGGGAGGTACAGGTCTCGGTCTTGCAATAGTTAAGCACATTATCGAGAATCACGGCGAACGTGTATCTGTTCGCAGCGAATTGGGCAAGGGAAGCACCTTCACTTTCACACTCAAAAAAGTAAACTTATAGTAGTTGAACAATGTTGAAACCACTGACAATTGTTTGGGACTTTGACCCCGTTATATTCTCGATAGGCGATTTCGAAATTCGCTATTACAGCCTTATGTGGGCAGCAGCTCTGCTTGTCGGAGGATGGCTATTCGCATACTTCTGTAAGCAGGAGAAACTTTCGACATCGTATGCCGATACAGCCTTTATCTATATCGCTCTCGGCACAATGATTGGAGCCCGATTGGGACACTGTCTCTTCTACGAACCCGATTACTATTTGGCCAAACCGTGGGCAATCATTACCGAACTCCGCAACGGAGGTTTGGCAAGTCACGGTGCAACCATAGGAATTATTACCGCCATATTGTTGTGGTGCCACAAATATAAGATGCCGAGAGTATGGATGCTCGACCGTTTGGCAATCATTGCCCCATTGAGTGGAGCCCTTATACGTTTTGGCAACCTATTCAACTCGGAGATTATAGGTAATGCTACCGACGTTGCGTGGGGTTTCAAATTTGTACGGCTCTATCCTGCCGGCACACCAATCGAGCTGATGCAGGCTTGTCATCCAACGCAACTTTATGAGGCGTTGTGTTATTTGACCACATTTGCCATACTGTTTCTCTTATACCGATACAGTCGCACGCATTATCGTCGAGGAGTGCTGTTTGGCCTGGCAATGATTGGCATATTTTTCACTCGATTTATAATCGAATTTATCAAGGTAGATCAGGTGGAATTTGAGTCGGGGATGACATTCAATATGGGGCAGTGGTTAAGTGTTCCGTTTATACTTTTGGGTATCGGTTTTATTTGTTATGGATTGTTACATAAACCGGCAGGCGACGTTGTCGATACCGAAAATAAGCCTGTCGGAGCAACAAAGCAGCAGATGCCCAAGAGTGCCAAAAGATTCAAAAAGAGATGATTGAACAGGTTAATTCGTTAATTCGCAACAAATTGTGCCAGAACGAGAGTATCTATATGCCTCGCATTGACTCACTGATTTTTGCACACATACCGGCGAAGAGATTGTCTGCAAAACGTATCGCAACGCCACACAATGCCATAACCTTCTCGAAGGAGAAACGAGGCGTATCACTTACCGATATTATCGCCGAAATAGCGGCAATTCCTGCGGAGCGAGCCGACAGTATTTACGAGCAGTGGCGTCAGCAAACATCAAAAGATGATACGATAGAGATAGGCGGTGTTGGTATCATCCGGCACGGATTATTTATCCCCGATGCAGAGTTTGCCTCGAAACTAAATCTCTCGCCCAAAATCGAAGTTGTAAAGGTTTATCCACGAACAAATTACCTATTCTACGCCATTGCTACACTATCGATACTCTTTGCTATTGGCTCTGCATACTACATTATCGAATCGGAGCAAAATTTTTCGCAAAGGATGAACAAAGAGAGTGTTACGCAACGAGATTTATCGAATAACAAAGAGAAGAGTAGTACAGAAGCCCAAACACGAATAACAGCAACCGTATATACCGAGCCACGCGAGGAGGTTAAAACGGAGTCCGCTGCAACACCGACAGAGACTCCTAAAACATTGCCAGCAGAGGAGACTCTTACGCCTATTGATATGGAGCCAAATGCGAGTTATGCGGTTTGGGGTGTATATAGCGAGGTGGCAAATGCCATTAAATACGCGAAGATGCTATCCGAAAATCACGGCGAACTTTCTGTCCGAATATACAACTACAAAGAGCGTTATATGGTTGCGGTTGCTACATCGGCAACACGACGCGAGTTGGCAACAACAGTTGCCGAATTGAAAGCTTCCGACAAAAAGTTCGGAGAGGTGTGGATATACACAAACAGATAAATGGGGCTTGCAGCATACATAATATCCATAATCGATAGGCTCTATCTCAAACCAATTTCACGATTGGTTTCGCCACAAATTTTCCGTTATGGTTGCTGTGGTCTGCTAAATATGTCGATGGATGCCGTTTGGTACTTTGTTATCTACCATTGCATTGTTGCCAAACGCTTTGTCGATTTGGGTTTTGTCACCATATCGCCACATATTCTTTCGCTTGTAATAGTATTCCCGATTACCTTTTTTTGTGGCTTTTGGCTCAATCGCAACGTTGCATTCCGCATCTTTACCCTATCGACCAAACGCCAACTATTAAGATACGCTATGTCGGTAGCAATATCTATTTTGTTGAACTATGTTTCGATGAAAGTTTTGGTTGAATATTTCGGGATTTGGGCAACCCCATCAAAGGTATTGACAACGATAATCTGCACCATTTACAGCTATCTTATCGGTCGATACTACACCTTTGCATCTCGACACGACAACATCGACTAAATATCGTCGAGTTCATTGCGTAGGCGTTGCATCTCATACATAATATCGCGCTGTTTTGCCGCCTCGATAAATCAAGATTTCTGGCAGCAGACTCCATTCGCTGTTTGGCTTCGAGAATAAACTGCTCCAATTGATTGAGGTTAGGCTGAACACGCATTACCGTATCGGCAGCATACATCGTAACCCCGCGTGAGAGATTTGCCTGAACTTGTGCATCAAAACTCTCGTGAATATCGGCATCTTCAACCTTAATAATATCCTCCTCATCAGGTCTGTTCTCGGAGGCTTGGGTCGGCGTAATACCCCGTTCGAGATTATATAGCACCTGCACCTCACGATGACGATTTGCCTCGTTTATCGACTGCATCATCGAGTCGGTAATAACATCGGCATACATAATCACTCGACCGCTGGCGTGACGTGCTGCACGACCTGCAATCTGTATAATTGTTCGTGCATTACGCAACAATCCCTCCTTATCGGCATCGATAATAGCCACAAGCGATACCATAGGCAGGTCTATACCCTCTCGCAAAAGGTTTACTCCGATTAAAACATCTATCTTACCCTCACGCAGTTCGTTGAGAATCTCCACACGTTCAAGCGTCGGAACATCGGAGTGGATATATCGGCTATGAATACCTACATCCTCCAAATATTTCGATAGCTCCTCCGCCATACGCTTCGTAATAGTGGTAACAATTACCCTATCGCCCGCAGCGACCGTTTTGTTTATCTCCTCCAAGAGGTTATCAACCTGATTTGCCGACATACGCACCTCCATTGGAGGATCTGTCAATCCCGTTGGACGAACGACCTGCTCAAAGGTGTAGTCTTCGCACCGAATTAACTCATAGTCGGCAGGCGTAGCACTTACATAGAGAACTTCTCGCACAAGACCATCAAACTCGGCAAATGTCAGCGGACGATTATCACGAGCAGCAGGCAAGCGGAAACCATACTCCACAAGATTCTCCTTGCGGGCTCTATCGCCACCAAACATAGCACGAATTTGCGGTATGGTCACGTGGCTTTCATCAACAACCAAGAGCATATCGCGTGGAAAATAATCGAGCAGACAGAACGGGCGTTCACCCTCATTACGTCCGTCAAAATATCGAGAATAGTTCTCTACGCCCGGACAATAGCCCAACTCCTTTATCATCTCGATATCGTACTCGACACGCTGTTTGATACGACGAGCCTCTATCAAACGATCCTCCCGCTCGAACATTGCAATCTGCTTTTCGAGGTCTTTTTGAATCTGCTCTATTGCTGTGGCAATACGCTCCTTTGTGGTGACAAAGATATTGGATGGCATAATTGTTACCGACGGTAGCGAATCCAACTTTTGACCCGTCTCGTGATCTATAAGATGTATCGACTCTATCTCGTTATCAAAAAACGTAATACGATAACAGGCATTACCTATGGCGGTCATAATATCGACCGTATCGCCCATAACTCGGAATGTTGCCGGCGAGAGTTCGCGTTCGGTACGCGTATAAAGAGCCTCGACAAGACGATAGAGAAGATGTTTGTACGAGATTATATCGCCAACCTCCAACGAAATGGAGTTCATATAGAAGTCGGCAGGGTTACCTATACCGAACAGGCACGAAACACTCGATACGACAATCACATCGCGACGTCCCGACATAAGTGTCGTTGTAGTCTTCAACCTCATCCGCTCAATCTCCTCATTGATGGCGAGGTCTTTCTCTATATATGTGTCGGTTGTAGGCAGATATACCTCCGGCTGATAGTAGTCGTAGTAGGAGATAAAATACTCTACGGCATTCTCGGGAAAGAAGGCCTGTAATTCGCGATATAGTTGTGCTGCCAGCGTCTTATTATGGCTCAAAACAAGCGTAGGTCGATTCATTCGGGCGATGATATTTGCCACCGTAAAGGTCTTTCCCGAACCTGTTACACCCTTCAATGTACAATGACCGCCACCACTCGTAAAAGCCTTGACAATATTGTCAATAGCTTGTGGTTGGTCGCCCATCGGCTCATATTTCGACACAAGTTTGAAATCCATACCTTGACAACGTTAAGAGATGTATATCTATTGTCGAATTATACGCAATTATTGCCAAATCAGAACAGCGGCTTGCGAGTAGTCGTAACGACAAAATCTTTCAGATAGAATGGCTCAAAGTAGGCCGTATCGACAAACTCTCCACGTTGGAAAGCCTCCTCCGCCAGATGGGCCATACCACGCACCGATGGCAATACCGAGATTGCTATTGCTCCCAGCACCTCACGACACTTGGCTGCTCCATTGCCAAATATCACAAACGGATGCTCTGTGCGATACGAAGCGAAACTCTGCTCATCGATTATCTCTGCCGACACATCATTCAGGGCGTGTGCCTCCGAATCGAAGAGCTGCACATAGACCTCCATACGTCGAGCATCAACCATCGGACATAATATGGCATTATGCCAATCTTCAACACCGATAATTCCTGCCTCGTAATCCTCAATGGCGACTCTTG
>JAFVXS010000261.1 GCA_017501025.1 Alistipes sp. | reverse complement strand
CAAATCGGGGCGTGCCGTAACCTCGAAAATCAGTCCGTTGCCGTCATTTGCAACCATTTGACTAACAACTTGGGCGTTGCCACCAATGATTTTTATCTCCAACTGCCCAATTTCGGCTTTGGTCATTCGATTGACACGCATCTTGATACGGGCACAAGGGCGATTCGACATATCGGTCTGTATAGGGTCGATATTTACGCCTGTCAGTGCATCGGTCTGAACTGGGTACAACGACGATGCAATAATATTTATCGACTTTTCGGGTGCAGTTTGTGCCGATAGCGAGGCGACCGCCATAAAGAGCAACAAAAATGCTGTAAAGAGTTTCTTCATCTTATAGTCTGTTAATTCTGCAAATTTAGGGATTATTTACCAAAAACCCAATCGTATTGCGAGAAAAGTTTAGCGGTTAAAGTTCTTTTTGTTACATAGATTGCTTTATGATTTTTCATTTTCCGAAAAAACTTGTATCTTTGACAAAATAAATGTGAATTTGTATGGCAGCACCGTTAGCAGAGCGTTTGCGTCCGCAACATTTGGACGACTACATCGGTCAGGAGCACCTGGTGGGCGAAGGTGGCGTATTTCGTCGTTTTATCGAGACAGGAAATATCCCGTCGTTTATCTTGTGGGGACCTCCGGGGGTAGGAAAGACAACCCTTGCTCATATCGTTGCAAATGAGCTAAATCGACAGATGTTTACCCTATCGGCTGTTACATCGGGCGTGAAGGATGTTCGCGATATTATCGAACGAGCAAAACATCAGCGATTTTTCAATACACCCGCACCGCTGCTCTTTATCGATGAGATTCATCGTTTCAACAAGTCGCAGCAAGATTCGTTGTTGGCAGCTGTTGAGCGTGGCGATGTGGTGCTGATTGGTGCTACGACCGAGAATCCATCGTTTGAGGTTATAACTCCGCTTTTGAGTCGCTGTCAGGTCTATATTCTCCGCCCTATGGACGATGCCGCGGCAGAGAAACTTCTGCAACGAGCATTGAACGTGGATTCGGAACTCAAAAAACGCGATATCGAGATACGCGAGCGTGAGGCTCTGTTGCGTTTTGCAGCAGGCGATGCACGCAAACTCCTTAATATAATCGATATTATCGTCAGTTCTACGGATGGCAAAGTTGTGATTACAAACGATTTGGTTACCGAGTCGTTACAGCAGAACATCGCTCTATACGACAAAGATGGCGAGCAACATTACGACGTTATCTCGGCATTTATAAAGTCGGTGCGTGGTAGCGACCCTAACGCTGCGATATACTATCTTGCCCGAATGTTGGCAGGTGGCGAGGAGCCTCGTTTTATTGCACGACGTTTGGTTATTTTGGCTTCGGAGGATATCGGACTTGCAAATCCAAATGCACTGCTGCTTGCAAATGCCTGCTTTGATACGGTACATAAAATAGGTATGCCGGAGGCTCGTATTACGCTTGCCGAAACAACGATATATTTGGCAACATCGCCAAAGAGTAATAGTGCTTATATGGCTATAAACGAGGCACTTGCATTTGTGCAGAAGGATACCAACAATCGTCCCGTACCGTTGCATTTGCGAAATGCCGTTACCGATTTGATGAGCCGTGAAGGCTATGGCAAAGAGTATAAGTATGCCCACGATTTTGCCGGCAACTTCGTCACACAGGAGTTTATGCCCGACACATTGGTTGGCAAGCAGTTCTATCACCCCAATACAACCAACTCCACCGAAAAAAATATTGCAACACGCATCGAAGAGTTGTGGCAGGGAAAGTATAAATAAACGAAATGGATAGGATGAAGGGTTTGTACACAAAATTTTTGGCATTGACATTTGTTGCACTGTTATTGAATTGTGCAGCGGCTATGGCACAGCCAAAACCCGTTACATATCAATTTGCGGATAGGGATGGCGAAAAGCTCTATCTGGACCACTATGTTGCACCAAACGTTACGGGCGAGCGACCTTGTGTGATATTTGCTTTTGGTGGCGGCTTTGTACGTGGCGACCGTGCTCACAAGGACTATTTAGGCTATTTCGAGTGGCTTACGTCGTTGGGAATTGATGTAGTGTCGATTGATTATCGAGTGGTGCTGAAAAATGCCAATTCCAATGCCGGTATTCGTGAGTTGGTAACGCTGATGTATCGTGCCGTAGATTCGGCTGTCGAGGATATGTTTGCCGCTACCCGCTTTGTGTTGGACCACGCAGCAGAGTGGCATATCGACACGACAAAAATCATAGCCTGTGGTTCGAGTGCTGGTGCTATCACGGCTTTGCAAGCGGCATACTATATGGCAAACGACGATAAGCGTGCCGAGATTTTGACGGGCTTTGATTATGCGGGAGTTATCTCGTTCGCAGGGGCAATATTCTCGGTAAACGGAAAACCCGAATGGAGTGCAAAACTGGCTCCAATTATGATGTTTCACGGCAATTCGGACAGCAATGTACCCTATCGCAAAGCATCGATGTTTGGTGTAGGATTTTATGGCTCCGAACTTATTGCAAATCAGTTGCAGAAGTTGGGTGCTCCGTATTACTTCTACTCTGCTCAATATCGCAATCACGAACTTGCAGAGGAGCCAATGACAAAAAATCGCAACGAGATACGTGCTTTTATCGAGCAGTATGTTATCGATAAAAAGCCATTACAGACGGTTGTGAAGGTAGATAATCCATCGTTGAAGAGCCTCCCGACACGTTTTAAGGTAAAGGAGTATCTCTCGTCTAACTATTCGGAATAAGCTTTATGCGACGCATCGGAATAATCTCGGACACACACTCGACTTTTGACGATACCCTGCAAATATTTTTGCGGGATGTCGATGAGATTTGGCACGCAGGCGATATCGGCTCTGTTGCCATTGCCGATGAGATAGCCGCATTTAAGCCATTGAGAGCCGTATATGGAAATATCGACGATACCTCGATTCGTCGTCGATTCGATGAGTTTACCCTATTCCGCTGCGAGGAGGTCGATGTCCTGATGACCCATATCGGAGGCTACCCACGACACTATCATCCGAAGGCTTTGGCAAAGATACAGGCACTGCATCCGAAACTATTTATTGCAGGTCACTCGCACATCTTGAAAGTTATATATGACCCTATTTACGATATGTTACACGTTAATCCGGGAGCTGCCGGATGTTATGGTTTCCATAATGTTCGCACGGCAATTCGTCTGACGATAGATGGCAAGGAGATGCGTGATATGGAGATCGGAAATTGGGAGCGTAAAAAATTTGGTTGGTAATTATAAATTAAATTTAGTGATATGAAAAAATCTGTTGTTTCGTCGTTCGATGTCGATCATCGAACACTCAACGAGGGACTCTACCTTCGTTCAACATACCAAATCGATGATAAATTATCGGTCTTGTCGTGGGATTTGAGATTTTGTCGTCCTATGGCAAAAGAGCCTCTTTCGGCAGGTGTAGTCCATACAATCGAACATCTGATGGCCTATTATATGCGTTTGGATGAGAAGATTGGTCGCAGCATTGTATCGTTCTGCCCTATGGGATGTCAGACGGGGTTCTACCTATCGACAATGAATGACGTAACGGCAGCAGATATCAAAGCGGCATTGATTCGCATCCACAAAGAGGTATTTCCGATAAAATCGACCGAAGATATTGTGGGCTTGAACGAAATACAGTGTGGTAACCCTGCACTATATGCTATCGATGAGACAAATGTCGCGATGAATCGTTATATTGAGGTACTAAAAAGTTTGTAGTTATGGCAAAACGTATCTTGGTACTCGCTCCAACCGAACGAGAGTATCGTCATATGAAGACGACTATTGCAAAAGCTCAATCGTTGAAAAACGACTATTGTGTTGTGACCAGCCGTATAGGAAAAGCTCTATCGTCGGCAACTGTTACAATGGCTTTAACCGAGAATAAAGGTGAGTTTGATGCTGTTGCTATTGTTGGTTTTGCGGCGGGCTCTGCTGCATATCATCAGGGCGAGATTGTTGCTCCAAAGGTGGCTGTGAATCACGATTGTCGAGTTCCTGATGGCTTTATTCCGGAGCTTACCGACCCATTTGAGTTGGCGGGCAATGATGATGCAACGGTCTTTACGGGTGATTCGTTCGTTGATGCTCCGATGATTCGCGAGATTATGGCTCGATTTGGCTGCAATAAGGCTATCTTCGATATGGAGATTGCAGCAGTAGCGGCTGCCGTAAAGCAGTGTTATGGTCTGCCCGTATTGGCTGTAAAGATGATTTCGGATTGTCCGGAACACGGCGATACGGAGTTCTCGTATGATGCCTTTGCCGATTCGCACAGCGACTTCACTCCTATTTTGGAGCGTATCGAGTCGATTTTTTAGATATCCCTTCGGCTTGTCTTGCAACATAATCTCTGTCACGCAGAAGTTGTTGTTGCAGAGCTTCGATGGATGAAAATTTTACTTCGTCACGGATTTTTTCCAATAGACGCAACTTCAAACGGCGACCATACAGGTTGCCGTTAAAGTTTAGTACGTGTGTTTCGAGCAGACGTGTGGTGCCATCCACCGAAGGTCGAGTGCCGACATTCGACATTGCATCGTATATTTTGCCGTCAATCTCTATTGTGGAGCGATATACACCATTCTCGATGACTACCCCCTCGGCGATATCCATATTGGCAGTTGGAAAGCCTATGGTGCGACCAAGGGCATTCCCGTTAATTACGACTCCTTCTATCTCGATATCAGACATTTTCGGTAAGTTTTTTGACTAATCGGTACTGCGAGAAGAACTCTTTGCCAAAGACACGCAAAACGGTGTAAGATGGTATGGCAACCAACATCCCGACAATGCCGGCAATCGATGCAGCCATCAATATTACAATAAAAATCTCCAACGGATGAGCCTTGACACGTTCGGAGTATAGTGTAGGCTGGATGATAAAGTCATCTATGCCCTTTACGACAAGCAGAACGCATACAATAAGGGTCAGTGTATGTCCAATGGTACAACCATCAATCGGAGCAACAATACCGATAAATAGCGACGCAATACCACCCATAAGCGGGCCTGCGTAAGGGATGACGTTCATAATACCCATAATTAAGCCGATAATACAGGCATCGTCCGTACTCATTCCAAAGAGTATCAGGATAATCGATATAGTCACCATCAATATCAGGCTCTCGGTCAGCAAGCCCGTAAAATAACGCGATAACAGGACCGTGATTTTATTCAATGCACGTATGATATTGTCGGTATAACTCTCCGGGAATAGTGAAGTCACCATCGAGGTAAAAAGGTTGTCTTCTTTCATAAAGAAGAAGGTTATAAACGATATCGAAAAGAAGACAATAACGACCGACAAGCTTATATCGATAACCGATGAGAAAGCCGCATTGATAGTGCTTAAATTGATAACCTCACGAAGCCAATTTATCAATATCTCGGATAGCGATACTTGTTCATCGGGTAGGAGGTAGAGCGACGACATTACACTCTGAATATGCTCTATCGGTTGCTGAATATTGGATAGAGCCGAGTGTAAATCGAGCGAGGATAGCGAGGATATACGACCTCCGACCAATGGTATAACCAACCAACAGAGGGCAATAACCACAACCCACATCAGCACCAACGTTAGCAGCGATGCCAACCAACGAGGCACGCTCCAATGGCGGAACTTCACACCACTCATAAATCGCACAACGGGGCGACCTACGATTGCGAGTATGGCAGAGACGAGAATGTAGATTACTACCGTACGAAAATACCACAATAATCCGACTATAACGGCCGTTATAGCGACTCCCACAAATAGACGTGATAGTGAATTGTTGTTCTGTTTCATCGCACGATACTCTATTGACAAATACTACTCCTCAACAACCTCGTCGTCGATATTCTCGAAGTGACCGATACGTGCAATAGGGGTCTGTGTACCGACTACCCTGTCGCCTATCTCAACCAACAACTTTGCATTTTCAGGCAACAGAATATCAATACGCGAGCCAAACTTTATAAATCCGCAAGTATCGTTCTGATTAACATAGTCGCCAACCTTCATATAAGATACGATACGGCGAGCAACAACACCTGCAATTTGACGGAATAAAACCTCTACTCCGCCAGGTGTCTCGATAACGGTAGTTGTACGCTCATTCTCGGTTGATGATTTTGGGTGCCAAGCAACCAAAAAGCGTCCCGGATGGTATTTGAAATATTTAACCAAACCTCCGACAGGGAACCAATTGATATGGACATTGGTAATCGACATAAAAATCGATACCTGCAAACGCTTGCCGTGGAAATATTCGTCATCCACAACAACCTCCGTAACTACAACACGTCCGTCGCAAGGCGAGAATACAAGATCCGAGTCGTGAATCTTAATTCGACGCGGTTCACGGAAGAACGACACGATAAGTCCCCAAAACATCACGAGGAGTACCGTGAGGAGTATCAGTAACCAATTCTTCTCCTGCACCTGCAACATGTAGTAGATAAGAGCCCAAATAGCGAGACAACATACGCTCGATACGGCAATTATTCGGTAACCTTCTTTATTGATTTTCATTTTATGTTGAGTTTTATAGGTTTTATCCAAAGAAATATACGATATAAACGAACGCAAACGGAGTTGCAATCAACAGAGCATCGAAACGGTCGAGAATACCACCGTGTCCGGGTATAATCGAGCCTGAATCCTTGACGCCAACCGAGCGTTTGAACATCGACTCTACAAGGTCGCCGGCAACACCCGTAACAGCAACTATTGCACCAAGACCTGCCCATACGAAGATGTTGTCGCCGAAGAGATGTCCGTAAAGTGCCGCACCGAGTGTAGCTGCAAGCACTCCACCAACAAAGCCCTCTATCGACTTTTTAGGCGATATGCGTTCGCAGAGACGATGTTTACCCATTGTGATACCTACCAAATAGGCAAATACATCGTTAATCCATACGATAGTGATAAATGCAATAACACGCCACGGTTGCCATTCTGCCACCGGACCTCCCAAAATCATCGCGATAACAATCAGCAGCGACATAGGACACGCTGCATACACTACACCCGCAAAAGTGGTAGCAATGTTTGCGATAGGTCTCTTTGATTGCGTGAAAATTTCGCTAACGAGAATTGTAGGCACAACGAGCAACAACATTGCAAAACAGATGGTTGCCAATTGTGCGATTATTGCACCGGTAATTACATCCGAGTGTGTTGCAACGGTTATAGCCGCAATAGCAAACATAGTTGTCGCCAATACGGTGCCGAGAATTACACGTGGCGAGTATCCTCCCTGCTTGCACAGCGAGTAGAACTCCAATATAGCTCCAATCATCACAACAAAAGCAAGTGCGATAAGGCCGAATGTTGACCACAATATTGCACCAATCATAACAGCAGCAAGTACTGCACCGCTCACTGTTCGTACCAAAAGATTTTTAAGTTTATCGTTCATAAGTCAGTAGTTTATTCTAATTTATTCTAAAATTAAGCCTCTGTAACCTCCTCTTGTGTTGTTGCAACCTCTTCAACTTCTGCATCTTTTTCGGTAGTTGGTTGCTCTTTCGATTTGCGTTTGCCGAATATGGCCTCGACATCCTCCGTAAAGACAACTTCACGCTCCAAAAGCAGCTCTGCCAAACGCACCATTCCGTCACGATTTTCCTCCAAAGTTCTCTTTGCAGTTGCATATGCTTCGTCAATAATCGCCTTGACTTCGTCGTCGATTTGTTGTGCTGTACGCTCGGAGTATGGCTTTGTGAAGGACATATCGCTCTGACCCGTAGAGTCGTAGTAACTCAACGTACCAACCTTCTCGCTCATTCCGTAATAAGCAACCATTGCATACGCCTGTTTCGTTACACGTTCGAGGTCGTTCAACGCACCTGTCGATATGTGGTCGAAGAACATCTGCTCGGCAACACGTCCTGCGAGTGTCGATGCCAACTCATCCATAATTTGGTGACGAGTTGTAATTTGACGCTCCTCGGGCAGATACCACGCCGCACCCAAAGCCTTACCTCGTGGGATGATTGTAACCTTAACCAGCGGGTTGGCATTCTCCAACAACCAGCTTACGGTTGCGTGTCCTGCTTCGTGATATGCGATTGTTCGCTTTTCGGCAGGTGTTATAACCTTATTTTTGCGTTCGAGACCACCGATAATTCTATCTACGGCAGCAAGGAAGTCCTCTTTCGATACCTCCGACTTGTTGTGACGTGCTGCAATCAGTGCAGCCTCGTTGCATACGTTTGCTATGTCAGCACCGGAAAAACCGGGGGTCTGTTTTGCCAGAAAATCGCGGTCGAGTTGTGGGTCCAACTTCAACTTGCGAAGATGTACATCGAATATCTCGCGACGTTCGTGCAAATCGGGCAATCCAACCTCGATTTGGCGGTCAAAACGACCTGCACGCATCAATGCCTTGTCCAATATATCGGCACGGTTTGTTGCAGCCAACACAATTACACCTGCATTGGTTTGGAAACCATCCATCTCGGTCAGTAACTGATTGAGCGTATTCTCTCGCTCGTCATTTCCCGAAAAACCTGCGTTTTTGCCACGAGCTCTACCGATGGCATCGATTTCGTCTATAAATACGATGCACGGAGCCTTCTTTTTCGCTTGGTCAAACAGGTCGCGAACACGCGATGCACCAACACCGACAAACATCTCGACAAAGTCTGAACCCGAAATCGAGAGGAATGGCACGTTTGCTTCGCCTGCAACAGCCTTTGCCAAGAGGGTTTTACCTGTTCCGGGAGGGCCCACCAAAAGGGCTCCCTTCGGAATTTTTGCACCAAGTTCACGATATTTGCGGGCATTTTTGAGGAAATCGACAATCTCCATAATCTCGACCTTTGCCTCCTCCAAACCTGCAACATCTTTGAATGTTATCTTTCGGTTAGGGTCATCCTGATTAAACTCTTGTGCACGAGCCTTTCCGACATTCATCAGATTGCCACCACCATTGCCGCCACGAGAAAAACCTCGCAGCAGAAATACCCAAAATACGATGAACAGTAACCAAGGCAGAGTTTGTAACAGAATGTCCAACCAATCGCGAGCGTCATTGTCGTATGTAATATTGACACGTGTTGAACTCTCCTCTTCGACCTTGTCTATATCGCTGCGGAATGTATCGACAGAGCCAATCGCAAAGTAGAATTGATAGCCTGTCTTTGGGAGATTTTTATATCGTGGGTCGATGCCCTCCATCGATTGCAGTGACTCTACGGCTTCGGGTTTGAGATAGACGTGAGCCTCATCGCGATTTACAACCTCGATTTTGGCAACCTCGCCCGCCTTGACAAACTGCTCAACCGTATTCCAATCACTCTTTATCGGCTCACTTGTGGGGCCTCCAAAGAGCCAAGAGCCGAGTATGATGATAAGAAGTGATGACCAGACCCACATAATGTTGGGACGTATCACTATCCTATTCATTTGCTTTTTCTTATTATTGTTCTTTTTTGCAGCCATTTTTTATAATTTTGCTTTATCTATTCTCGCTACTCCTCATATTCGTAGCGTTGCATTGGGGCATCTGCCCACAACTCTTCGAGCTTGTAGTAATCTCGCAATTCGCTTTGGAAGATATGTACTACAACATCGATATAGTCCATTGCAACCCACAAACCGGTCTGTTTCCCCTCTACACGCCAAGGCGATTCGTGCAACTGCAAATAGAGTTTCTCCTCTATACTGTCGGCAATTGCTGCCACTTGTGTTGTAGAGTCGGCATTACAAACCACAAAATGCGAACATATTGCACCATCCATCTTGCTCAAATCGAGAGATACAATATCCTTACCCTTTTTATCTTGAATCGCTTCTACGATTGTTTTTATTAAGATTTCGTTCATACACACTTTTATATAATATTCGGACAAAGATAGTAATTTTTATTGAAACGTAAAAGCGTGTTGCGATATTAGTTGATAAAATTTATCAAAAGTGATATTTTTGGTGCTGTTTTGGGTATAAATAGAACAAAAAAATGGTCGCAATTCATCAGAACTGCAACCATCTTTTCGGTGAACTCGCTGGGGCTCGAACCCAGGACCCCAACAT
>JAFVXS010000260.1 GCA_017501025.1 Alistipes sp. | reverse complement strand
GCAGTGTGAAGTTTATCGATGTGATGAACACTATTTATGGCTATCCGAATATCCCTATCGGAATTGTCAAAACCTATGCCGACGAGAGCTACAAGTGTGCAGATAAAAAACTTAATTATGCAGACTATGTGGTGCAACTTTGTGACTATCCCCATACAATCACCGATTATGAGGCTCTGCCCGACGGCTATCTATTGGCTCGTAAGTTGTTGAGTGAGGCGGAGGATAAGTCGATTACGATTGTGGCGGTCGGCTTTTCGACCAATATGATGCGTCTGCTCGATTCGAAGGGCGACAAATACTCTCCGCTCGATGGTCGAGAGTTGATGCGTCGTAAGGTCGCTCGTGTAGTTATTATGGCTGGCAATTTTGCGGAGCGTCGCAAGGAGTACAATATATATAATGATAGGGTAGCGGCTACTCGATTTATTATGGAGTGTCCTGTTGAGATGCTCTTTACCGATTTTGCCCTGGGTCGTACCATATACTATCCATATACCGCAGTATGGGAGGGTTTCAAATATATGGAGAAACATCCGTTGGTTGAGGCGTTCAACTACTACTTTGATATGCCGTACAACCGTCCATTGTGGGACCCGACAGCGGTGCTGTTTGCAGCCGAGCCAAAGGGAGGGTATGCCTCGTTGTCGCCTCGCGGATACGTTACGGTCGATTACTCTTCGATAACAGATTTTACGGAGGATAAGGCGTCAAATCGTCGCTACTACATACTCAACGACAAGCAGCGAATGAAGATTGTCCGCCGAGTGGTCGAACTAACAATGCGAGAGCCGAAGAACAAGAGATCGTTGTAATACCAACCTTAAAAGTTTGTTTTTATGAGAGTGAAGCGTGCGATTTTTGTTTTTGCGGTGCTTGTGTCGGTGTTTCAAATGGTTGCTACGGCACAGATTAAGATATTGTTCGATACCGATATGGGTAACGATGTCGATGATGTTGTGGCACTCGATATGCTCTACAAGTATCAGGATGAGGGTACGGTTGATATCGTAGGTATTTTGTCGAGCAAACGCGAAATCGGCAGTGTAAAGTTTATCGATGTGATGAACACCATTTATGGCTATCCGAATATTCCTATCGGAATAGTCAAAACCTATGCCAACGAGAACTACAAATGCAGGAATAAAAAGCTTAACTACGCAGACTACGTAGTGCAACTTCACGACTATCCTCATACGATTACCGACTACGAGGCTCTGCCTGACGGCTATTTGTTGGCTCGCAAGTTGTTGAGCGAGGCGGAGGATAAGTCGATTACGATTGTTGCTGTTGGTTTTTCGACCAATATGATGCGACTGCTCGATTCGAAGGGCGACGAATACTCTCCGCTCGACGGTCGTGAGTTGATGCGTCGCAAGGTGGCACGTGTAGTTATTATGGCTGGCAATTTTGCGGAGCGTCGCAAGGAGTACAATATATATAATGATAGGGTTGCAGCTACCCGATTTATTATGGAGTGTCCTGTTGAGATGCTCTTTACCGACGTTGTTTTGGGTCGCACCATATACTATCCATATACGGCGGTATGGGAGGGTTTCAAATATATGGAGCATCATCCGCTGGTAGAGGCATTTAACTATTATAAAACTATGCCGTACAACCGTCCATTGTGGGACCCGACAGCGGTGTTGTTTGCCGCCGAGCCAAAGGGTGGGTATGCCTCGTTGTCGCCTCGTGGATATGTTACGGTTGATTACTCCTCGATAACCGATTTTACGAAGGATAAGGCGTCTAATCGTCGCTACTACATACTCAACGATAAGCAGCGAATGAAGATTGTTCGCCGAGTGGTCGAGCTGACGATGCGAGAGCCGAAAAATCTGAAAAAATAGAGAAAACTGCACGTAGTATAGTTGTAACCTGCATTTTTCATCAATGTTAATAACTTGTCGAAAAATGCAGGTATTTTATTTGGTGATATGGGTAGAGATATCCTATCTTTGTGGTAGCAAACAAGCCCCGTAAATGGGGCTGTTTTGCCCTAAACAAAAAATCGCGTTTTTACCCGAATAACGAATTGTGAAATAGTTGTGGGTCAGGCTTTTATGGAATAACCCACTTGGAATTTTCGCCGTTGATGCTATGGGTTGATTTGTGATGTGAGGGGTGGATAGGTGAGGTAATAGATTGAATTACAATAAAATAAAAAATAAAAATAGAAGTTTGATGAAAAATTCTCCAAAAAAAGTAAACTATGCTGATGCGGTAGCAGCATCGAAAGAGTACTTTGCGGGTGACGAACTTGCAGCAACCGTTTGGGTGAGCAAATATGCCCTTGAAGACTCTTTTGGCAATGTCTATGAGACTACTCCGAAAGATATGCACGAGCGTCTTGCGTCGGAGTTGCATCGCATCGAGTCGAAGTATCAGAATCCTCTCTCGAAAGAGGAGATTTTCCACCTGCTTGACCACTTCCGTTATGTTATTCCGCAGGGTGGCCCTATGACGGGTATTGGCAACAATTTTCAGGTTGCGTCGCTCTCGAACTGCTTTGTAATCGGTCATCGTAATCCTGCCGATTCGTACGGTGGTATCTTCCGTATCGACGAGGAGCAGGTGCAGCTGATGAAGCGTCGTGGTGGCGTAGGTCACGACCTATCGCATATCCGTCCTGCCGGCAGCCCTGTTCTCAATTCGGCCCTTACATCGACAGGTATCGTTCCGTTTATGGAGCGTTACTCGAACTCGACTCGTGAGGTTGCACAGGATGGTCGTCGTGGTGCGTTGATGATTTCGTTGTCGATTAAGCATCCGGATGCAGAGGCGTTTATCGATGCAAAACTCGACACATCGAAGATTACAGGTGCAAATGTTTCGATTAAGATTGACGACGATTTTATGCGTGCTGCGTTGGATGGTCGCACCTACACTCAACAATTCCCGATCAAGAGCGACAAGCCAAAGGTTGTCAAGAATATCGATGCACAGCAACTTTGGAAGAAGATTATCCACAATGCGTGGAAGTCGGCGGAACCGGGAGTGTTGTTCTGGGATACAATCATTCGCGAGAGTGTGCCTGATTGCTATGCCGATGATGGTTTCGTTACCGTATCGACCAACCCTTGTGGCGAGATTCCGTTGTGTCCGTATGACAGCTGCCGTTTGATGGCTATCAACCTTTACAGCTATGTGGAGAATCCGTTTACGGATGAGGCAGTGTTCAATTTCGACCTCTTCAAAGAGCATATTCATAAGGCGATGCATCTGATGGATGACGTTATCGACCTCGAATTGGAGAAGGTGGAGTTGATTTCGGCGAAAGTCGGAGCCGATCCAGAGGATATGGATGTTCGTCGCGTAGAGTTGGAGTTGTGGCAGAAGATTCGCGAAATGGCACTCAAAGGTCGTCGTACGGGTCTTGGTATTACAGCCGAGGGCGATATGTTGGCTGCGTTGGGTTTGCGTTATGGCTCGCAGAAGGCTTTGGCGATGGCTGTCGAGATTCACAAGACGTTGGCTGTTGAGGCATATCGAGCATCGGTTGAGATGGCTCGTGAGCGTGGTGCTTTCCAGGTATATAATGCCGAGAAGGAGGCTAATAATCCTATGATTAACCGAATCAAGGAGGTAGATCCTGCACTCTATGAGGATATGGTTAAGTATGGTCGTCGTAATATCACTATGCTGACAATTGCTCCAACAGGAACAACTTCGTTGATGTCGCAAACAACTTCGGGTATCGAGCCTGTATTCCGTCCGGTATATAAGCGTCGTCGTAAGATTAACCCATCGGATAAGGATGTTGTGGCAACATTTACCGACGAGCAGGGTCAGATGTGGGAGGAGTTTAACGTATATCACCACAAGTTTGTAGATTGGTTGCAAATCAAGGGTTACGATATTTCGACTCTCGATAAGATTAGCGATGCCGAGTTGGAGAAGTTGGTAAACAGCTCGCCATACTACAAGGCTACTGCAAACGATATCGATTGGGTTGCAAAGGTTAAGATGCAGGGTGCTATTCAGAAGTGGGTGGATCACTCGATTTCGGTTACCGTGAACCTGCCAAACAGCGTATCGGAGGAGTTGGTTGCCGAGGTTTATCGTACTGCTTGGGAGTGTGGCTGTAAGGGCGTTACCGTATATCGTGACGGTTGCCGCGAGGGTGTCCTTATCGAGAAGAAGTCCAAGAAGAAGGAGCCTGCACACTGCGAAGATGAGACAGGTCTAAATAAGCGTCCGAAAGCTCTGCCTGCGGAGGTGGTGCGTTTCAAGAACGGCCGCGAGGATTGGATCGCTTTTGTTGGTCTTTACGAGGGTAGGCCTTACGAGATATTTACGGGTAAAATTGAGGATGATGCGATGTTTATTCCTCCAAAAATCACCAAGGGTTCGATTTTGAAGGTGCGTGAGGAGGATGGAACAAAGCGTTACGATTTCCAATACACCGACCGCTACGGATACACCAACACTATTGGCGGTATTTCGCGTCTCTTCGATGAGAGTTTCTGGAACTATGCAAAACTGATTTCGGGAGTTCTGCGTTATAATATGCCTATCGATAAGGTTGTTGCACTGATTGACGGTCTGCATCTCGACAGCGAGAATATCAACACGTGGAAGAATGGTGTGAAGCGTGCGTTGAAGCAGTATATCGAGAATGGAACCCGTTCGAAAGGTAAGTGTCCACAGTGTGGTCAGGAGAATATGGCATACCAAAACGGCTGTCTTACCTGTATGTCGTGCGGCTACTCAAAGTGCGGTTAGTAGAGCATACGGATTGCATAAATTTTCACAAAAACAGGCATCGATTGGTGTCTGTTTTTTTATATGTTGGGTTCTGTTGAGGCGGTAAAAATGTTTCCGAAAGTGCTAAAAAGTTATGTAATAGTGATATAAGCGGTGGAAAAAGTGTGATTTTTTTTTAAAAAAACGCTGTAAAATGTTGCCCGAATGATATTTGTTTATTATATTTGCATTATAATTGTTGTGCAATTAGAAAGAAGATTTTAGTTAAATAGTTAAATTTCAAAAGATTATGAAAAAATTTTTCGTATTTTTTGCTGCATTGGTAGCGTTTGTTGCTTCGGCACAGCTCGTTAATGCAGAGGAGAAACCTCACGTACAAGGTTTTATCTCTAACAAATTCTGGGACAACTGGGAGATTCAAGCCGGTGCGGGCCCAACTTTTATGCTTAACACAGGTAGTGCAAGCAGCACAACCGGTAATGGCAGCTTCGTTAGCGGTGCAGGTTACATCGGCGTAGCCAAGTGGTTCCACCCTGTATTCGGTATCCGTTTTGCAGGTGAGGGTGGTAAGTTCACTTACTTGTCGCAACCAACTCCTAACGTGTATGGTGAGAATGAGATTAGCACTGCGTTTATCTTTGTTCACCCTGACTTTATGGTTAATTTGAGCAACTGGATTGGTGGCTACAAAGAGGGTCGTGTTTACAATGCTATCCTTACAGCCGGTGCCGGTCTTGCTGTAACAAGCCTTGATCACCCAAAGACTCGTGAGATGGAGTTCGCTTTCAACTTTGGTTTGCAGAACCGCTTCAACGTTTGCAAGTCGTTGTCGTTGGATTTGACTGTTAACTATATGTTGGCACGTGCACACCTCTTCCCAACACATACTCTCCCAGTAGGTCCTGATTCGGGTCACTTCCACGCTTTGAACGTATATGTTGGTTTCACATACCGTTTCAACCGTCGTACATTTGATCGTTCGGGTGCTACCGAGGATGAGGCAAAGGCTACTTTGGCTCGTTTGGCAAGTGCAGAGCAATCGCTTGCAGCAGCAGAGTCTGACAATGCACGTTTGAAGAAGGTTGCTGCCGAGCAGGCAAAGGCTTTGGAGGCTGCTACTGCACAGGTTGCAGAGCGTGATGCTGCTTTGAAGGCTGCCGAGGCGAAGTTGGTTGCACAGAATGCACAGGCAACTTCTGCGAAAGAGGCTGTTAGCTCGGATAACTTCGATGAGATTTTGTTCTACCTCTATGGTCACGGTGTTTTGAATGCAAACAACAAGACTCGTCTCGACTTGCTTGCAGAGCACATCAAGAACAGCAAGTGTGACAAGGTTTACAAGATTGAGGGTTTTGCAGATCCACAGACTGGCTCGAAGAAGGCTAATGAGCGTCTTGCAGGTAAGCGTGCTCGTTTGGTTTACGAGTACTTGTTGAGCAAGGGCGTATCGGAGTCGAAGATCGAGTGGAAGAACTGCGGTACACAGGAGCTCCCATTCAACTCGAAGGAGCAGAACCGTGTAGTAGTTGTCTTCTAATTTAGATAACGAGTACAATATGATAGTGTCCGTCAAGTGGCGGACACTATTTTTTTGTGCCTATATGCTCGTTTTTTTGAGGGCGGCGTATGGTGCTAATGGCTGTTGATGGCATAAGTCGGCTATCGACGGTGCCGATGAATAGAGAACTTTGAGAGTCTGCTTGTTGGTTGTTGATGACGTGGCGGACTCTTATGCTCTTATATAATATACATAGGTATATCTTACAGGGTTGGTGTGGTATATTTTTTGCGAGATATTTGCTTTGTGCGAATATTGTCGTTTTGTTTATATTGTCAAAATATCTCTCGTCTTTTGCATCCGCTTAAAAATGAACATATCACAAACAGGCGTAACAATATAAAATATAGACTAAAATATGCAAAACCG
>JAFVXS010000259.1 GCA_017501025.1 Alistipes sp. | reverse complement strand
TCAGTGCAAAGGTCGCAGGGTCAATCTTCTGCGACGGATTTTTTGCATAGTAGCGGTCGCCAAAATCGGAGTAGAGATTCTTCACGAAGAGCGTAAATGCAAACGGACTCAACTGCTCTGCCTTTGTCTCGATATCGGGCATAATACCTCCGCCATCGAAGACCTTACGTCCGTTGTGAGTCCGGAACTCCTTTCGCAACGAGTCGGGCAGGGTCTCGGCACTGCCATCCTCCTTATAACGCAGAGCCTGCACGCATCGTCCCGACGGAATGTAATATTTTGCGGTTGTAACCTTTACGAAGTTATTAAACCCTACCGGAAAGGTCGATTGCACCAAGCCCTTGCCAAACGAACGCTGTCCGAGTATAACGGCACGGTCGGCATCCTGCAACGCTCCCGCCAAAATCTCGGCAGCCGAAGCACTATTGCGATTGATAAGCACCGCCAACGGTATATCCGCAGCAATAGGCTCATACTCGGTCTTATAGGTGTGGTTGTCCGCCTTTACTCGACCCTTGACATCGACCACCGTCGTACCCTTCGGCAGGAACAACGACAACACCTTAACCGCCGACTGCAATACACCGCCACCATTGTTGCGATAGTCCAAAATAAGGTAACGAAGATTGCCCGACTGCTGCAAGCCCTCGATAGCCGCACGCATCTCGTCGTAGCAACGCTCCGTAAAGTCGGAGTGGACAATGTAGCCCACACCATCGGCAACGAAACCTGCATAGGAGACACTCGGAATGGTAATTCGCTCACGACGGATACGGCAATCGCGACGCTTTCCATCCACAACACTCTCGATTGTGACACGCACCTCCGTATTTGGCTCGCCACGCAGACGAGAGCTGACATCCGATGTCGTAACACCCTTGACCGAGACTCCGTCGATGGCAACAATCTTATCGCCAATACGCAAACCTGCCTTATCGGATGGCGAGTTGCGGTACGGCTCGGCAATGCGGACATAGTCGCTATCCTGACGAATCAACGCACCAATACCGCCATACTTGCCCGTAACTCCGCGACGAAACTCCTTCATATCCGCCTCGCTCAAATAGACGGTATAGGGGTCGAGCGACTCCATAACACCTTTGGCTCCGTGTTGCAGCATCTTATCGGCATCGACCTCATCGACATAGTTGCTCGAAAGGGTACGCATAAGATTGACCATAATCTCCATATTGCGTCCCAAACCAAAGTCGTTGTGCGATGCCGCCATCAACAACACCGCAACCGCAACCACCGCAACTGTGCCTATAAATCGCTTTGCCCCAAACTTAACCATTTGACCTCTCATAATTTTGAATGTAACTATCCAATCGTGCGGCGATGCGTACCGTCGTGCGACGCAGACCACTCAACTCGATATACTCACCAACCTGTCGCACCTCTATTCGCTCCTCGCCCAATGCTCCCAAACGTACCATCAGCGTACCTCGGAACACCATCACACCATCTGCCTCGCTCTTCAACGAATAGCCCGCAAGCTCCATTGCATTGAGAAGTTGCGTGCGGTGTCGCTCCGTAGAGCCTGCTACCTCACGCTTCGTAAAACCAAAGCGTGGATAGGTCAAAGCCAGCACCACAATCATCACAGCCGCCATCGAGCCATTTGTGCCGTGCAGATAGAGCCACACATAGTCGCCAAGCGAAATCGGCAGTTGGGCGTAGTGGACCTTCAACCACAGCAACGCCACTACCAAAACGCACATCAGCACAAAATATTTTACACTACGCAAAATGTATCTTCCCATAATCGTTAAAATTTACTCGTTTTCGGTAATCTCTTCTATGCGGTCGGCAACCTCACGCATCAGCCACTCGGGAGTCGATGTCGCTCCGCAAACACCAACCGACGCAGCCCCTTCGAACCACTCCCGCTGCAACTCCGATGCCTCCTCGACAATATATGTCCGAGAGTTTGCCGCACTACAAACCTCCGCCAAAACCCGTCCGTTGCTCGACTTGCGGCCACAGACAAAGATTATCACATCGCTCGTCGAGGCAAACTCTCGCAGATGCTGCTCACGCGACGACACCCGACGGCAAATCGTATCGTCGGCAGTCAGCATCGACCCATCCGACAATCGCTGCCGTATAGCCTCCGACACCTCACGGAAGAGTGCAAGACTCTGTGTGGTCTGCGACAAGAGGTATATCGGGTGCGAAAAGTCGAGCCCCTCGATATCCTCAATCCGCTCGATAACCACAGCCCTATCATCGACCTGACCACTCAACCCGACAACCTCGGCGTGTCCCCGTTTGCCCAAGATGCAGAGCGTACCGCCAACCCGCTGCATAGCCTCGTAAGCCTCCTTGACACGCCGTTGCAGTGCCGCAACAACAGGACAGGTGGCATCGATAACCTCAACCGCAGCACCCTCGGCACGACGATATGTGGTCGGTGGCTCACCGTGAGCCCTAATCAGCAACTTCGTGTCGCAAAGCCCATCTATCGCATCGTGCGAAATCGTACGCAGACCCAACCGCTCCAATCGCTGCACCTCGATACGGTTATGGACAATATCGCCCAACGAAGCAACGCTCTGCCCCGCAGAGAGAGCCTCCTCGGCTATGGATATGGCACGAACCACACCAAAACAGAAACCCGATTTTTCGTCGATTGTAATCTTCATTGTGGCGGTAGCGGTTTTGATTTACGATATGCGGAGCGATTTTGCTCTGTCGCCCCCGACCCTGCCCCTCTATGCGGGGCAAACATTACTGCAACGAGGCAATAACCCGACCAAACTCGCGGTCGAACCACGCCATCTGCTCCTCAACGGTCATATAGCTGTTGTCCAGCACTATCGCATCCTCGGCCTGACGCAGTGGCGAGATTTTGCGGCTCATATCCGCCTTATCGCGACTGATAACATTCTCCAAAACCTCGTCAAACGAGACATTGTCGCCCTTCGCCTGCAACTCGGCATAGCGACGCTCGGCACGCACTCGTGCATCGGCTGTCATATAGATTTTCAGCTCGGCATCGGGGAATACCACCGTACCGATATCGCGACCATCCATCACAACTCCTCGCGAACGACCCATCTCCTGCTGCATAGCGACCAACTTCTCGCGAACCTCGCGGATAGAACTTACCGCACTGACAAAATTGCTCACCTCGATAGTGCGAATTTTACCCTCAACCAGCTCGCCATTGACATAGATATCGCTCGCACCACGCAACGGATTGAAGCGGAACGTAATGGCAATATCGTCGAGCGAACGGACTATCGCCTCCTCATCGACTACGCCTCCCGCAATGGCTCCGATTTGGAGTGCGTGGAGCGTTACGGCACGATACATCGCACCCGTATCGATAAAGATATAGCCCAAACGCGAAGCTATCGCCTTGGCAAAGGTACTTTTGCCACACGAAGAGAAGCCATCGAGGGCTATGACAATCTTTCTATTGGAGTTCATCTTAAAGCAGGGTTGAAATGGTTGAATTTATAGTAATCAGACCGAGCAGGGCCACTATCGCTCCCGCAATACGGTTTATGGTCTTCATATGGTGAGGGCGGAAACGTCGGCGGAAGAGGCTGATAAGCGACGTGAGTCCGAACCACCACGCAACCGCTCCGCAGAAGAAACCCGCAATAGTCAGGAAACTGCTCCACAAAATCGCCATATCGACCTTCTCCAAATCGGCTGTGCCGACACCAAACATCGCAAAAAATGCGAGCAGATAGGGGATAATCATAACAAAGTTGGCAATCGTAATACCGAACATCGAGGCAAAATCTTTCCACGACGAGCCGACCGTATTCTGATTACGACGGGTCTGCGGCACAGGCTTCTGGAAGAAGATGTAGATTCCGACCGCAACAATCAACACTCCGCCGCCGATATGCAGCACCGTAGAGTACTGCTCGATTTGGCTCTGCAACATTGCGTAGAAGAAGTAGGCGATAATCGCCATAAGCGTATCGGCACACGCTACGCCCAAGCCCGAAACCCAACCCGAACGACGTGTCTTACTCAACGTGCGTTGGATACACAAAACAGCCACAGGGCCTACCGTAACCGATGATGCCAAACCTACGGCAACACCACGCATCAAAACCTCTATTGTCGAAACCAACATATACTATACCTTTCTGTCGGTGCAGTTTACTGCAAAATATCTTCGCAAAGATACAAAATAGTTGCAAATTATATGCTTCTTTCGTAAAAAAGATACCAAAAAAGAGCGGAACACTCTGCAATGCCCCGCTCTTTGAGATTTATCAACCGATAAGCCGACCTACAAAATCGCCTCGTAGAGTTTCACAATATCCGCCTCGGTCACCTCGCGAGGGTTGCCCGGAGTGCAGACATCGGTAATCGCCTGTGCTGCAAGTGCAGGGATATCCTCCGCCTTGATACCGATTTCGGAGAGGTGTTGCGGAATACCGACCTCGATAGCCAAATCGCGTACCGCCTTGCAAGCTGCTGCGGCAGCCTCTTCGAGCGACATACCAGCCTCGTAAACATCCATAGCCTTCGCAATCTCGGCATACTTCTCCAAACAAGCAGGGGCGTTGAACTCCATAACCGTAGGCAACAACATAGCATTTGCCACACCGTGAGGAATATCGAACAACGAGCCCATAGGGTGTGCCATACCGTGCACAACTCCCAATCCCACATTCGAGAATGCCATACCTGCGATATACTGTGCGACAGCCATACCGTTACGTCCGACAGGGTTTGTTGGCTCGAAAACTGCGGTGCGGAGGTACTTGTTAATCATTCGGATAGCCTCGATTTCGAACATATCGGACATCTCCCACGCACCCTTCGTAATATAGCCCTCGATAGCGTGTGTCAGAGCGTCGAGACCCGTCGCTGCGGTAGTACCCTTCGGCAGCGAATACATCAACTCGGCATCGACAATCGAACAGCAAGGGATATCGTTAGGATCGACACACACCATCTTCTTCTGCTGCTTCTCGTCGATAATAACGTAGTTGATTGTGGTCTCGGCAGCCGTACCCGCAGTGGTAGGCAGTGCAATAATCGGCACCGACTTGTGGCGGGTAGGAGCACAACCCTCCAACGACACAACATCCTCAAATTCAGGGTTATTCACAACAATACCCACACCCTTTGCCGTATCAATCGACGAGCCTCCGCCAATAGCAATCAGAAAATCGGCTCCCGAAGCCTTGAATGCTGCCACACCGTTCAAAACATTGCTCACCGTAGGGTTTGGCTTTACGTCGCTATACATCTCGTAAGGTATCGAGGCGGCATCCAACACATCGGTAACCATCTTGGCTACGCCAAACTTAACAAGTCCCGCATCGGTAACTACCAACGCCTTGTGAAAGCCCAAACGCGAAACTACGCTTGGCAACTCGTGACGAGCACCCGGCCCGAAATAGGAGAGTTCGTTGAGAATAAAACGATTTACCATCTTTAATCTGTTTTTTTAGTTAGTATTTCTGTGTTTTAGGTATATCCACTACGCTCGGTCGGCTCTTGCGGTCGTTCGTCACACCATCTTCGCTACCCTCACTAAACCCGACTGCCGACATACATCTCTACAAAGTTATAAATAATTGGTGCGATTTTCAAAAAAATCAGAGCCATTTTTATCGCTCGGCAACTAAATCGACAGCAGAAGTTGCATTTGAGCCGACAGTTTTGTATCTTTGCACAAAGCCCATCCACTGCGACCGCTATATCGTGGTGACGGGCAGAGTAGATAACCAAAATCTTGAAGATTATGAACGAAAATCAAAAACCTAATGGTGGCATCGATATCGAGTTGGATGCCGAAGTAGCAAAAGGACAATATGCCAACTTGGCAATTATCTCGCACTCTCCGGCGGAGTTTATCGTCGATTTTGCAGCAATGCTGCCCGGATTGCGTAAGCCCGTAGTGTGCAGCCGCATCATCCTGACCCCCGAACACGCCAAACGATTGATGTTGTCGTTGCAGGAGAATGTCGCACGCTATGAGCAGAATATCGGCAAAATCGATATCTCGCAACACGCCCCATTCAAAGTGATGGGCGACGCATAAGGGGGCGGATGGTATTTCTAGGACGAATAGGACAATTAGGACGGATGGGACAATTAAGGTAATTGGGGTAAGTACCGTACGGCTATTTTTTTCGTCCATTTTGCACCAATTCGCGAAAAAATATCTATCTTTGTCGCACCAATCGCCGAAATAGCTCAGCGGTAGAGCACTTCACTCGTAATGAAGGGGTCCCGGGTTCAAATCCCGGTTTCGGCTCTGAAAACTAAAAGGACAATCCGATAAGGGTTGTCTTTTTGGTTTTCTATGTGGACGGCATTGAACCCGGGACCCCAAAGCCCCCCTTTTCCAAAGGGGGATTTAGGGGGAATGTCAACATCAAATGGGGAGTCCCACTCCCCCGGGTTCAAATCCCGGTTTCGGCTCAAAATACAAAGCAACCATTCGTTGGTTGCTTTGTGTTTTTAAGGGGAGGGGTGTTGAACTCGGGACCCCAAAGCCGCACGCCGCACTAGGACAGCTAGGACAAATAGGACTACTAGGACGGGCGACCACGGCGGCGCCGCAAAAGGGAGTTTAGAGAGTTTAAGGAGTTTAGGGAGTTTAGGGATGGCGACCACAGCAGCC
>JAFVXS010000258.1 GCA_017501025.1 Alistipes sp. | reverse complement strand
GATGAATCCAACCCTCTACGCCATAATCGGCAATTGCTTGACGTGCCATTGCTACCGCACGCTTTAATCCCATATAGTCGATTGAAGAGCGTGTGAGCTGCAACAGTACGGGCGATGCGGTCTTTTGGGCAGCCTGCATCACTGCATCGAGGGTCTCGAAGTTGTAAAAATTAGTTGCGAGGAGTGCCTCTCGACGCTCCCCGCAACGTTTTAATGCACTTTTGACATTCATTAGAGCAGACTGTTCAAATCGACAATGTTGAATGCGTAGAAGTACTTATCCATATCGTGCTCGATGCGGTCGAGAACGATGTTTTCAGGATCCATACCTACACGTTTGAGGTTCTCATAGAGGGTGTTACGAGCAACCAATGCCTCTGGCTTCTGCCAAATGTAGCGGCAACCTGTTGCAACCAACCACTCCTTACGCTCTGCCTCAATCTCTGCCAATGGAAGACCCTTCTCCGACTCTGCGAGCCACTTTTTCCAACGACCCGACTCATCAACCAATGCGGTGAGAACGTCGGTAATGTGCGAAAGCATTGCTACGCGACCCTCTGCATAGTACTCTTTCTCTTTCTGTTCGAGCTCCTCAAAGCCTCGTACTCGCCGATGGTGAACTCTGGACCAACGTTTGCACCACCCATACCGCACAAAGGATAGTCCTGTGGGTTGCTTACGCCATCGGTGTAGTGACCTTTGATAACGCTGCCAAGAGGCTTAACTTTTGCAGTAAGTTTCTTTGCAACTTCGCCATCGAAGAGGGTAGTGTGGAGGTCGGTACCAACCTTACCAACGATGAAGCAAGGCCATACGTCAGCCAAACCAACAACTGCCAAGCCCTCTTTCAACTCTACAAGGAATGTGTCGAATACGCTGTCGTCAGCCAAACCACCGTGTACCTCCTCGGTACCTACCTCGTAAGAGATTTCAGGGTAGTTGTTCTTGCGACGATAATCCTCGCAGTGCTTGATAAGCTCTACGGTACGACGAACTACCAAGTGAATATCGATAACCTCGCCCTTTGGAACGTTGATATCGACTGTTGGGTCAACGTGGATAAGGTCGTAACCGGCAGCGATAGCAGCCTCGAACGAAGCCTTAACAGCGTTCATTGCACGCTCGGTCTCCCACTTCTCAACATTCTGCTTATCCTTCAACCAAGGACCGCCGTGGTCAACTGCAACGATGCAGTCGCCTGTGAAGTTGATAGCCTCGCACTCCATCTTAACAACCTTTACGAAGTCGGCTGCGGTCATACCTGTATAACCACCGTCGGTGTCGATTTGGTTAAGAGTTGCAGCGAAGTAGATAGGTGCGTTGTTACGCTTTGCCGAGCGAATCGAAGCACGGATAACTGCTGTCGAGTTTGGACAAGCAGCAAAGATTGTACGCTTTACGCCTGTTTCGGCCTCCAATTCGGCCATACGTTTCAAAAGACGTTCTGTTTTAGCCATAGTTTTTTGTTTTTTAGTATGTTAAATGAATGATTTTGAGTTCTTTTGTCTGTCTGTTGCAACTATGTTGCAGACTATCCAAGGCAAAGGTAATAATTTTTTTCTAAAAAATTTGCATTTTACTCGATAATCGGCGGCTTTTTTGATAAAAATCGGAGAAAAATAATTTTGCCAGATTAGAGGTTGTCGGGTACTACCCGAATTGCCCGGAAAATGGGTCTGCTGCTTTTGAGTGAGAGTTGCAAAAACTCACCAATAATGTTGCAAAATAGAAAATTTTTGCTAACTTTGCAAAGTCTATTGCTTGTTCGCGAGCGACGTTTGTTGCATTGCTGACGGCAGGAGATTAAGTGCTAAAAGATTATTACTATGGTAATTGAGGGTAATTTCGATGATATCCGTGCATATCGCGACGACGAGATTCCTGCTGCTATCGAGCGTATAGTTTCCGACCCATTGTTGGTTCCGGCAGCACGCTTTGCATTTCCTGATGTGGATATCGAGGTGGTAAAGGGAATATTGCGAGAGTGCAAAACAACCTACGACATACAGGCAAAAGTGATGTATCACGTCGTGAATAACATCGTGAAGAGTACAGCATCGAGTTTCGAATCGATGGGTGCCGAACGTGTCAAAAGCGACTCGAATGGCTGGTTGTTCATCTCTAACCACCGAGATATTACGCTCGATGCGATGTTGATGCAGTTTGTGCTATTCCGTCATCAACTGCCAACAACCGATATATCGTTGGGCGACAATCTGTTGAGTCCCGATATCGTATTCGAAATATGCAAGGCGAACAATATGGTTCGCATCATTCGTAAGGATGATGTTTCGCAGCGAGAGTTTTTGGAAAATTCACGCCACCTTGCCGAGTATATTCGTTTGAGAATCGTTCAGGAGGGTCGCTCGTTGTGGATTGCACAGCGTAATGGTCGTACCAAGGATGGTTACGATATGACCGAGCCGGGACTTATCAAGATGTTCACATTGAGCGGAACGTGCAATTTTGAGGATGATTTTGCAGAGTTGCATATTGCTCCTGTGGCAATTTCGTACGAGTTTGAGCCTTGCGATATATTGAAGGCGATAGAGTTGTGTCGTCGTCAGAGCGAAGAGCCGTATCACAAGGCGGAGAACGAGGATTTGATAAGTATCCTTACGGGTTTGAAGTCGTACAAGGGTGCTATAAATATGACCTTCTGCGAGCCTATTCGTCGCGAAGAGTTGCACACGATTGCAGAGTTGCCACGCGTAGAGCAGTGTAAGGCTCTTGCCGAGTTGATAGACTCCCGCATACACGCCGAGTATAAACTCTATGCGAACAACTATCTCGCTTATGATATGTTGCACGCGACCGAGCAGTTCGCATCGAAGTACGATATGGTTGATAGAGAGCGTTTCGAGCAGCATTTGGCAAAGGCTCGCGAGGCTTTTGCAGCTGCGGGTGTCGATGTTGAGTGTGCCTATCGCTTCTTGTTGGGCATTTATGCAAATCCGGTCGAGTCGAAGTTGAAATACTAAACATTTGTAGCGTATGAGAAAGTTCTGGGGATGGTTTATTGTTTTGGCAATTATCGGAGCATCGATTTTTGTCTATTTCCGCTATTACTTTGTCTTTGGCGAGGGTGTAAAGACGGGCGAATTGAACTATGTCGTTCGTAAGGGTCTTATCTTCAAAACCTACGAGGGTAAGCTGATTCAGGCTGGTCTGCGTTCTCGTGCGGCAGGAACTGTGCAGTCGTATGAGTTCGAGTTCTCGGTTGAGAAGAAGTCGGTTGCCGAGCAGCTGATGTTGCAGGGCGGTAAAGTTG
>JAFVXS010000257.1 GCA_017501025.1 Alistipes sp. | reverse complement strand
GCAAAAAAAAAAAAGAAAAGAAATTCAAACCATACACAAAACTCATCCGCTCACCCTAAACAGCACCAAACAATGAGCGATCAGGAGATTGCTGCGGCTATTATCACCGCACTCAAACTCTACAAGAGCGATTTGCACGACCAGGAGTCGGAGATGCTGACCATCAACCGCATCGCACGAGCATACTCGCCTTGGAGTTCTAAAATTCACGGATTGACTCAGTTACCTGAGCGTAAATAATTTAAGACAAAAACGAAATGAAAAAGTATTCATTGAAAATCAACGGCAACTCTTACGAAGTTAAGATTGACGATATCAACGAGGCCTCGACCTTGGCTCACGTAACGGTCAATGGCACAAAGTACAATGTTGAGATTGAGGGTGGTAAGACTGCGGCAGTAAAGAAACCACAGGTTATAGCTGCTCCGGAGGCTACCGGTTTGTCGGTAACACCGAAGACTCCAATCGCAACCAAACCGGCAGCTGCTCCTGCTGCTGCGGGTGGCTACCGAGTAACTTGCCCACTGCCGGGTACCGTAATCTCCATCAATGTTAAGGAGGGCGACACTGTTGCCGCAGGTCAGACTTTGGCTGTTTTGGAGGCTATGAAGATGGAGAATAACATCGACGCAGAGCGTGGTGGTGTTGTTAAGCAGGTTGTTGTTGCCGCAGGTGCAACCGTTATGGAGGGTGACTTGTTAATCGTTATTGAGTAAGAGTTATGATTTCATTATTGCAAACAGAAAACTTTATTCTCGATAGTCTTTCAAAGTTTGTTGAGACTTCGGGATTTGGAGCCTTCTTTGCAGATAGTGGCTGGAAGTTTGCCGTTATGATTGCATTGGCTTGTTTCCTTCTCTATCTCGCAATTAAGAAGCAGTTTGAACCGCTGCTGTTGCTCCCTATTGCATTTGGAATGTTGCTCACCAATCTCCCAGGTGCCGATATGTACCACTCGGAGTTGTTCGCAGGAGGTCACGTTCATTGGGATATTTTTGTGGATAATGCTGGTCTTATTGACTACCTCTACCTCGGAGTTAAACTTGGAATATATCCTTGTTTGATTTTCGTAGGTGTAGGTGCAATGACCGACTTTGGTCCGCTGATTGCCAATCCAAAGAGATTCTTGTTGGGAGCTGCTGCACAGTTGGGTATCTTCGCAACATTCTTGGGTGCTTATGCATTAGGCTTTGCTCCAAATGAGTGTGGCTCGATTGGTATTATCGGTGGTGTCGATGGACCTACATCGATCTTCATTACCGCACGTCTTGCTCCGGATTTGCTCGGTCCAATCGCTATTGCGGCCTATTCGTATATGGCTCTTGTGCCTGTTATTCAGCCTCCTATTATGAAGGCTTTGACCACAAAGGCAGAGCGAGCTATTAAGATGTCGCAGTTGCGTCAGGTGTCGAAGACAGAGAAGATAATCTTCCCTGTGGTTATCACTATCATCATCTCGTTGCTCCTTCCATCGGCTGCACCACTCGTAGGTTGCTTGATGTTGGGTAACTTGATGAAGGAGTGTGGCGTTGTAGATCGTTTGTCGAAAACCGTTCAGAATGAGTTGATGAACATCGTAGTTATCTTCCTCGGTATCTCGGTTGGTGCTACTGCAACTGCGGCATCGTTCCTCAATGTTAAGACACTTGGAATTCTCATACTCGGTATCTTGGCATTTAGCTGTGGTTCTGCGGGAGGTTTGCTCCTTGCCAAATTTATGAACCTCTTCTTGCCGGAGG
>JAFVXS010000256.1 GCA_017501025.1 Alistipes sp. | reverse complement strand
GGGCGATGCACAGCAGGGACAGCAGACATCGCAGGATGGTGGCAAGGCTCAACCGGAAGATGTTGAGTTCGAAGAGGTTAAGTAAGACTTTGCATTAGTCGTAATACAAAAAGATAGCCCCTTGCATACGTAAAAGTATGTCGAGGGGCTTCTTTTTTTGTGAAGAGTTGGTTGCTCTATTCGATATAAAACTCCGATAGAGGACGATAACCCCTCTTTTGCATCAGCGTATCCCAATTATGTGGGAGTTCGATGCGTATGGTTTTGAAACCACCTCCGGGCATTGTCTGCACCTTGTTGCGGCTCTCGTCGCCCGTAATAATAAAGGCAGTCATTCCCTCTTTCATTGTTGGTATTGTCATAATTTGACTCTCTTTTGAGTCGTGCCAAACAGGCGTAGGGGTCATCGCTGCCGATTCGGAGCGTAGAAGATGTCCACGCCAATTGCGTATAGGGTGCCGCTCTTCGGGATTACTTCCGGGGTTGGCATAGTAGTTCGCAAAGAGTCGTTCGTGCAGCGGACGACGTGCTGTGCGGATAAGGTCTTGTTCGAGCAGATGTGGCGTGCGGTATTTCGCAGCAAGGTTTTTTGCTATTGGTTTGGTTAGAAGTATTGTGCGGTATGTAAATTGCTTACCGCTGCCGAGTGCAAACTGACAACGCTCGGTAATATCCCACGCCAACAACTCCATAATCTTTTGCGGATTTGTGGTAGATGGTGCCATATTGTTTCCCCAAATCAGTGTGGAGCATACCGTTATGGTGCTGTCGTGTGGCTTAAATCCGAGCCGTTCGTGGTGAGGCTTCCAACCAACTTCACGACAAGCCGACTCATCTTCGACCAAACACCACGGCATCGGATAGCCGAATGTGCCCATACGGTTCTGTTTAACGTAGTAACCCGCAAGATTCATAAGGGCAAGACTCATAAACCGACCTATTGCGAGATTTGCTGCTTCGTTAATCTCGCCTTGTGAGCAATCTATGCCGAGCTGTCGAGCTATCGGACCATTCAGCCAAGAGTACGGTACCCAGGCGTGTGTGCTTGCGAGTGTGCGACGAAATTCGGGAGCCCCCAAAGCCTTTGTCATAGCGATAAGGATAGGCATATATTCGGGTTTGCATCCTGCCATCACGCCATTGACGGCCACGTGCCATACGGTGGTGTTGCGGTGGGCAACGGGAAGGATGGCAACGGTCTCGTCCCACGCTTTGTCTGTATATTGCAAAAACTCGCTTACCTTCTCGAAAGTCGGAGGTGTGATGGGTAATCCGTCCGACCAATTCATTTCGCAGAAAAAGTCGTTCACCTCTTGCAGAGAGCCGTGGAATATATCGTCACGCAACCCCTTTGGGGTGTTGTTTGTACTGCGAGCCAACTCTTCGGCAGAGATTGGGGTTGTCAATGCCTTTACGATTTGTGGCCAAAGCACATTTCGTGTATTTTTTATAAGTTCTTCGGTTGTGTGCGATGCAAATGCTCCCGGATATTCGGCTACACGAGGGGCAGGGATACCATTGTTTGTCGAGGTGTAGAAGACCTGCTCTGTAAATGTCGGTGCGGCAATCGCTACGGCAGGTATTCCGATATACTCGGCAGCGATGCAGGAGCCAACCTCTTTTGGTGTGCAAAGTCCGCATCCGCAGTTTCCCGATATTACGGCATCGACCTGCATCGAACGCAATCGCTCTTGAAATTCATCTTTCGAGCGGCGTGTAACACCCGGAGCCGGATATACACCTGCCGAGCCTATCTCGTCGAGAAGAATTACGCGAGCCGAAGGGTAGTGCTGCTCTATAAGGCGTTTAATTTCGGGGTGGGTTGTGCGAGCCATAAAACTACCTCCGACGATTGCAATGGTTTTACCATCGAGCGAGTTGAGTCGTGGTGCCATATCAATCATCTTCACGGTGCTTTGTCCTACGGGCGAAACTACGGTAAAGCCATCGCCTTTTACAGGTGTTGCACCCGATTCGGTTTTGCAGGTGTCATCGCATACGATGCGTGTTGTTTGAGCGGTTGCACGGGCAGATATGCCGTACATTGCGATAAAAAGTAGTGTCAATAAGTATTTCATAGTGCTGTTCGAATTTAACTTTATAGATAGACACGATATCAATGTAAAGGTTAAATCGTTGTAGGAGTGATTTTTTAATGCCATAAGGCGTTTATCTATTTTGTGTTTTGAAAAATTTTATTTACCTTTGCCCGCTGTGTGTATATTTTATATACACGACACCAAAATAAGGGTTTAAGACAACAAATAATATTAACAAAAATTTTAACTCAAATGCAAAGTAAAGGATTTGTAAAGTTGGTTGCGATTTTGCTCGCCCTTGCTTGCTTCTATCAGATGACCTTCTCGCTCAAAACTCGTAGTGTAGAGAAGGATGCGGTAGAGTATGCAGCAAAGTTCGATGCAGCAGAGCAAGCAGCAATGGAACAGTACTACCTCGATTCGATTCAGAACAAGGTGGTTTACAACGTAGGTCTTGCACAGTTTACTTACAAGCAGTGTAAGGAGAAGGAGATTAATCTCGGTTTGGACCTCAAAGGCGGTATGAACGTTATGCTCGAAATTCAGGTCGAGGATGTCGTTAAGTCTTTGGCTGGTGATAGCAAGGACGACCCTGCATTCGTCGTAGCAATCGAAAAGGCAGGTGAGGCTTTGAAGAGCGGTTCGGGCGACTATATCGAGACCTTCGCAACTGCTTATGCCGAGGCATCTAACGGAGGTAAGTTGGTGGATATCTTCCTCAACCCTGACCGTCGTGATATTCAGGTAGGTATGAGTGATGATGAGATTGTTAAGATTCTCAAAAAGGAGACCGATGATGCAATTTCGGCATCGTTCAACATCATCCTCAGCCGTATCGACCACTTTGGCGTTATGCAGCCTAATATCCAGCGTTTGCCAAACTCGAACCGTATCTTGGTTGAGTTGCCTGGTGTTAAGGAGCCGGAGCGTGTTCGTAAGCTTTTGCAGGGTACTGCTTCGTTGGAGTTCTGGACAACTTACAATGGTGCTGAACTTCTCAACTCGCTTTTGCGTGCCGATCAGGTGTTGAAGAACGCAGGCGTAGTGGAGGTTGCCGAGGCTACCGAGGAGAAGAAGGATGAGTCTCTTGCACTCGCAGCAGAGGTTGATGAGGCTGCCAAGACCGAGGAGGTTGCTGCAAGTCGTTTCACTCGCGAGAAGAATCCTCTGTTGGCACTTTTGAATCCTGACTATGCAGGTGGTGCCGTTATCGGTGCTGCTGTTGCTGCCGACATCCCTACAATCAATAAATATCTGGCAATGCCGGAGGTTCGCGACTGCTTCCCTGCTGACGTTGATTTCAAGTGGGGAATCAAGGGTGATGCTAACGCTGATGGTCGTCACTTCCTCTATGCAATTAAGGTTGAGCGTGCCGACGGTAAGGCTCCACTCGATGGTAGTGCAATTTCGGATGCTCGCGAGTCTTATTCACAGACCGGTGCAAGTGCCGAGGTTAATATGTCGATGAACTCGAATGGTGTTGCAGAGTGGGCACAGCTTACGGGTGACAATGTAGGTAAGTGCATCGCTATCGTTTTGGATGGCTATGTATATTCTGCACCTGTTGTTCGTGGTAAGATTGAGGGTGGTAACTCTGCGATTTCGGGCGACTTCACTATTCAGGAGGCACAGGACTTGGCAAACGTACTCAAATCGGGTAAAGTGCCTGCACCTGCTCGTATCATTCAGGATACAGTGGTTGGTCCTTCGCTCGGTCAGGAGTCTATCAACTCGGGTCTTATTTCGTTCGTAATCGCATTTATCCTCGTGCTTATCTATATGGGCTTGTTCTATAAGACAGTAGGATGGTTGTGCGACGTTGCACTGCTTACCAACGTATTCTTGTTGATGGGTATTCTCATCTCGTTTGGTGCAGTATTGACACTCCCTGGTATCGCAGGTATCGTTCTGACTATGGGTATGGCCGTTGATGCTAACGTTATCATCTATGAGCGTATCAAAGAGGAGATGCGTGGCGGTAAGGGTTTGATGGCATCGATTAAGGATGGTTTCGCAAATGCTTACTCGGCAATTATCGACGGTAACTTGACTACTATTATCACAGGTGTTGTTCTCTATGTATTTGGTAGTGGTCCTGTTCAGGGCTTTGCAACTACTCTGATTATCGGTATCATCACTTCGTTGTTCTGCTCGATTTTCATCACACGTCTGTTGTTGGAGTGGGTAGCACAGCGTTGGGGTAAGGTTTCGTTCTCGCGTAGGTGGTCGGAGAATTTGCTTACAGATGTGAAGTTCGACTTTATCGGCAAGCGTAAGTACTCTTACACCATTTCGAGCATTATTATTCTTGCAGGTGTTATCTCGCTCTTCGTTCAGGGCTTGAACCTTGGTGTTGAGTTTACGGGTGGTCGTACTTTCGTTGTACGTTTCGATAAGAATGTATCGGCAGAGGAGGTTCGTTCGCAGTTGAATACCGTATTTGCTACGGCAGAGGATGCAGCAAACGCTTCGTTCGAGGTTAAGCAGTATGGTCAGGAGAACCAGATGCGTATCGTAACCCAGTACAAGCACGATGACACTTCGGAGGCGACTACCGAAGAGGTTGAGACAATGATTTACACCGCATTGAAGCCTCTTTACGGCTACGATATTTCGCTCGACGGATTCCGTAGTACACAAGAGGATGTTAATGGTATTATTTCGGCAGATAAGATTGGTCCTTCTATCGCAAAGGATATGACCACTGGTGCAGTTTGGGCAATTTTGTTCTCGCTCATTGCAATTGGTCTCTATATCACGCTGCGATTTAAGAAGTGGCAGTGGGCTACGGGTGCTACATTGTCGCTTATGCACGATGTCTTCATTATCATCGGTGTCTTCTCGTTGTTCTATGCAATTATGCCGTTCAACTTGGAGATTAACCAGGCATTTATCGCTGCAATCTTGACAATTATCGGTTACTCGATTAACGATACCGTGGTTATCTTCGACCGTATTCGTGAGAATATGGTACTCTATCCAAAACGTGATCTCCGTGAGAACATTAACAAGTCGCTTACAGCAACTTTGATGCGTACGTTGAATACTTCGGGTACAACTCTCTTAACGCTGTTGGCAATCTTTATCTTCGGTGGTGAGACTATCCGTGGATTTGTATTCGCGTTGATTATTGGTATCGTGGTAGGTACATTCTCGTCGGTATTCATTGCAACGCCATTGGCATACGATATGCTTCCAAAGAAGAAGTAATAGAGTATAGACCATAGAATTGAGAGTGTTCGGGTTGAAAAACTTGAACACTCTTTTTTTGAAAGCGGTGTTTATAGGGTTAATGTTTGCAAATAATTACACATAGCGTATCGCAGTTGTTGAATTTTTGCTATCTTTGTGAGTATGAAAAAATTTATTCACTATATCAGCGTCGGGTTGCATCAGTTGCGGAGTTATATTTCGCCTGTTTTTGTGATGCTTTTGTTTGCATCGTTTACATTGTGGTACGTAGCAAAACTTAACTATACCTACACTACATCGATAGATGTTCGTGTGCGTATCGAGGGTAAGAGTTTTGATGTTCCGTGCGTTGTCGAAGGTAAAGGAACGACATTGTTCGGATATGTTGTGTCGTTTACGCGTCGTCTGTCGATTCCGCTTGATGAGTTGGAGTACACCGATGTTTGCGAGGAGCCCGATAACGTTGATGCCAAGCACTGCCGAGTACGTCGTTTGACCATCAATCCGACTTCGTTGCGAGATGCTATTGCAGTGCGGTTGAGCGATATAAATTTACGTTCGATAGGCACTATCCCCGAGATGGTGATAAATGTAGATAAGGAGTGATTCGCGTAGGAGTTTGTGGCGGTATCGGCAGCGGTAAAAGCGAGGCCTGTCGAATTTTTGCACGTTTTGGCGTACCCGTTTATGTTGCCGATGAACGTGCCAAGGAGTTGATGCAGCAACAGTCTCTGTTGGGCGAATTGCAGCTGGCATTTGGCGACTGTTTCGAAGGTGAGGAGTTGAATCGCAAACGATTGGCGGAGCGGGTATTTGGTGATACGGAGGAGTTGCAGCGGCTCAACGCAATAGTGCATCCGGCGGTAAGAGCCGACTTTCGGTCGTGGTGTAGCCAACAACAGGCAGACTATGTAGTGTTGGAGTCGGCGATATTGTTCGAGGCAAAGTTCGATACGGAGGTGGATATCTCGGTGGGTGTTTTGGCTCCTATGCCACTACGCATCGAGCGAGTTGTTAAGCGTGATGGTTGTTCCGAGGAGCACGCCCGACAGCGAATTGCTGTGCAGATGTCGGACGATGATATACTTGCCCGAGCAACATTTACGATTGTAAATATCGCAATGGAGGATTTTGTCCGCGATATCGAGGAGCTCAATGGTCGTATCCGACAGCGGGCAGCACTCCAATCAAAGCAGTGTTAATATGGCGATAAATATTAGGGATATCGACTTTTTTAAGCGTCAGGCGGTGGCAATTATAAATGTCACCGACGACTCTTTTTATGCCGATAGTCGTACGCCTACTGTTGAGACGATAGAGCAACGCACCGAGCAGGTTGTTGCAGAGGGGGCATCTATTATAGATATAGGTGGCTATTCGTCGCGTCCCGATGCTGCCGATATTCCGTTGGATGAGGAGTGGAGACGTGTGCAACGAGGTATTTCCGCCATACGCAATGGATCGGCAACGGTGCCTATATCGGTTGATACATTCCGTAGCGAGATTATACGACGAACTGTCGAAGAGTTTGGCGATGTGATTGTGAACGACATATCGGCAGGTGAATTGGACGATAAGATGGTGGATGTGGTGTCGCATTACGATTTGCCTTATGTAATGATGCATATGCGTGGTACGCCACAGACAATGCAGAATTTGACCTGTTACGACGATGTGTCGTCGGAGGTGTGTCGCTACCTGCGTGATAGGGGCGAAGCGATGGTCGAGCGGGGAGTTCGTCGTGAACGGATTATTTTGGATCCGGGTTTTGGCTTTGCGAAGAGCGTGGAACAGAATTTCCGACTGCTTGCCGATTTGAACTATCTTGTCGAGTTGGAGTATCCTGTTTTGGTGGGTCTGTCGCGTAAGTCAATGATATATAAGACACTGAATAGCACGCCGGAAGATGTTGCATCGGCGGTGCAACCGCTGCATTGGGAGGCGTTGCGTCAGGGTGCGACACTGCTTCGCACGCACGATGTACTCGATACGGTGCGAACCATAGAGTTGTTTAATAAATTTAACACAATATCTCCTTTTAAATATAAATACAGCCAAAAGTATAATTACTGATATGACTGTATAATCAAAATTATTCTTAAAGTACTAAACAAATCATAGCAATTCCAACTGCTACTAAGCAAAACATTAAAGCGTCAATACGGTCTAACATTCCGCCATGACCTGGCATTAAATTTCCAGAATCCTTAACCCCTGCTTTACGTTTTAGCGAACTTTCAAATATATCACCTATTTGACTTACTACTGAGCCACCAGCACCAATTAGC
>JAFVXS010000255.1 GCA_017501025.1 Alistipes sp. | reverse complement strand
GTCGATGGTATTGACCATAGGCAACGTCACAAATCGTCCACCGTCACAAGGCCAACATTTCAAGGCAGGCAGAATGTCGAGCGATGCATCATCGCCCATATGTACTACTTGCTGGCACGCTCCTCGATGGTTGCTTTTGCGAGGAAACCATCGCGAAACTTCGCCAAGCAGAGGTAACATTCGCAACTTGTCGCCAAGACTCTCTTTGGGGGTCGTTAGCGACTTTACCAAACCGGCTATTCGCTCGGAGAGTATATCAAGCGACTCTACGCCCAATGCCAATGCAATTCGTCGCTCCGAACCCATCATATTGGTCAGAACGGGAAACTCCTTGTCGGTATTGGTAAATAGCAGAGCCTTACCGCCACCAACGCTCTTTGCCTGACGGTCGGTTATTTCGGCAATCTCGTAGATGCTCGAAACACGGCTCTCTATACGCAGAAGTTCGCCCGCTCTATCCAAGCGGGCTATGAACTCCCCAAGTGATTTGTACATAATACTTACCTATTTTATATATTATCCGCGAGCAGCACGGATACGCTCCTCCATCATTCGCTTCTCCTTGCCCCAAGCAATCATACACAAGATGGCAGCCAAAAGCGATGTTGCTACGAAGATTTCGAATACGGTATCCCAACCAAGCGAACTCTCGGCAACATATCCGATAGCGATTTTCGACAATACAGCATCACCAATCAAATAGCCGAACAGACCCAAGAAGCCCGCAGCTGTACCTGCTGCATTCTTCGGAACAAGCGAAAGAGCCTGCACGCCAATCATTGCAACGGGACCATATACCGAGCCTCCGATGATTGCAAGTGCAACATAGACTACATACTTAATATCTATGCCAAGCAGGTCCGAAAAAACGGGTGCCTGCCAATACATTAATACGCCAAATGTGGTAATCAGCATAAAGATTACATTCACAGGAGCACAACGACCCTGGAAGAATTTTGTCGATAACCATCCGCAGAGAATTGTTCCCGGAATACCGGCATATTCACGCAGTGCATAGGCAAATTCGCAGTCGGGTTTGCTGATTTTGAATACCTCGCTCAAATATGTTGGCGACCAATCGGCAATACCGTAGCGAATGAGATATACAAAGACGTTGGCAAATGCAATCAGCCACAACATCTTGTTTTTGAAAATATAATCGATAAAGAGACGGCGGAACGGAATCTTTGTCTCCTCGCCTTTCGATGTCTTTGCACCCGTATAGTCGTTGCGATACTTCTCGATAGATGGCAATCCGCACGATTCAGGTGTATCACGAATGGTCCACCAACAGAACAAGGCAAAGAGCAAAGCTACCAACGATGGTACGACAAATGCTGCTCGCCACGACTCGCCACTATCAATACCGAGTGTTGCAAAAATTATAACACCACCAGATACCAACAAACCGAGAGTTCCGTTACCGATATTGTGTGCCGTATTCCATACCGACATCTTGAAACTACGCTCGTTGGTAGAGAACCAATGTGCCAAAATTCGTCCGCAAGGAGGCCAACCCATTCCCGACAGCCAACCTGCAAAGAGCATAAATACGAACATAATGCCCACCGTTGTAGAGTAGTTGCCATCCACGCCGGTCGGATAAGGAATCAGACCTGCAATCAACATAACCAATGCAGACAAAACCAAACCGATAGTCATAAATTTACGGGCATCCGAGCGGTCGGAGATACTACCCATAATAAATTTGCTGACAGCGTAAGCAATCGGAATACCCGACATTGCAATACCTGCTCCAACCTTATCGATCAGACCTTCGCCAATCATATAAGGTGCTGCGAGTGAAAGGTTCTTGCGAACCAAATAGTAGGCAGCATAACCGAAGAATATTCCGAGGAATACCTTCAAACGCATCTGTTTGTACTCCTTATCTACCAACTCCTTCGCCATCTCGGGCTTGTGCTGTGGAGGAGCCATAAAGTCCATTAGTGCCATTTTATTGGGTTTTAGAGTTTAATATCGTAAATTTGAATAACGCCTTGCAGATGTTTCTGCTCATCTACAACCAACAGAGAATTAACCTTATAACGTGTCATCATCTTCTCTGCCTCGATAAGTTTTTCGCTAGGATGAATCATCTTTGGTTTCGGAGAGGCGATATCCATCGGATGAATATTGAAAAAGTCGGCCTGACGCTGTTCCATAGCACGACGCAGGTCGCCATCTGTTACAATGCCGAGAATATCATCGCCACGGCAGATGACAATCAATCCCAATCCGCCTTGTGTCATACGCTGAATCATCTCGATAGCCGAACAACCCTCTTCGACAACAGGGAGATTCTCGCGACGCATAACATTGCCGACCGTCATCAGCAGACGACGTCCAAGACTGCCGCCAGGATGCAGGCGCGCATAATCCATCGAGGTAAAATCTCGCATCTTCATCAATGCAACAGCCAAAGCATCGCCCATCGCAAGTTGTGCGGTTGTCGATGTCGTAGGAGCAAGGTGCAAAATACACGCTTCGTGCTCTACGGCTACGTCGAGATGAATATCCGAATTGCGGGCAAGCGATGATTTATGGTTACCCGTCATCGATATCAATTTGATTTTGTTGTCGCGAATAAAAGGCACAATCTTCAACACCTCATCCGTCTCACCGGAGTAGGATAGTGCTATAACGATATCCTCCTGTGAAATCATACCCAAATCGCCGTGAAAAGCCTCGCCTGGGTGCATATAGAAACTTGGGGTGCCCGTGCTTGCAAGTGTCGCAGCAATTTTTTTCGCTACCAAACCCGATTTGCCCATACCTGTCATAATGACTTTGCCTTTATTGTCGAGGATTGCTTCGACAGCCTCAACAAAAGCATCGCCAAGGTCTGACTGAATACGCAACAATGCGTCCGCTTCGGTTTGGAAAGTATCGTGTGCAGTCTGTAAAATCTGCTCTCGTTTTGTCAGTTTCATATC
>JAFVXS010000254.1 GCA_017501025.1 Alistipes sp. | reverse complement strand
TCTCCACACGAAGGCCCGACTGGAATGACAAGCCGTCGGCAAGTGTCGGAGCCGAAGCGGTCTCAAAAAGACGAGTGTCGATGACGCTTACGAGCGAAGGAGCCTCACGACGAGTCGATTCGTTACGGTTTGACGACACAACGACTGCATCGAGTGATACTTGCGACTCTCGGGTCTCAAAATTTACGTGCATATGCTCGCCTCTGACGACAACAATCTCTTTTTGAACGGTGTCGTAACCGATGGCCGAAGCAACGATTACATACTTACCGGCAGGTACATCCAGAATCATATAGTGACCTTCTGCATCGGTAGTGGTGCCGATAGTCGTACCCTCGATTGTGACATTTATGTATGGGATATGCTCTCCCGTTGTCGAGTTGATGACGTGTCCCTGAATATTCGTTTCGCGACGGTCATCAATCGTATTTGCTGCATTTGCCGATAGTGTAAAAGCGGCGATGATTGACAGTAATGATAATAGTTTCTTCATTATTATGACATATTTATATTTTAATTATTCAAAAAAAACCGCTGCAAAAGTAGTGTGAAAAAACAATATACACAATACCTAATTATAGGTATTTTCACTATTGTAACCGATAAATTATTCTATTATACGTGTATAGCAGCAATAAATGGATATTGTATGGCGAATTTTTTTTGGAAAAAAATGATGTGCTGTATCATCAACAAATGCGAAAAACTAAACATTGAAAATATGAAAAAATGGCATAAAATATTCATTATGTCATAAGTGGCAAAAATGTTGGATTTGTAGTAAAATTTTTGTACCTTTGTGGCGTTTTGTGAATAGGGGTTTATGACAAGCCCGAAAATGAGTTACGTAACAAATCGAATAGATAATATAAAATTAAATAAATCACATTTTTTATGGAAAGTAAATTGAAAGAGTTGACCGAGCGTCTGTATGGCGAAGGTCTTGAAAAGGGTCGTGCCGAGGCGGAGCGTTTAGTTGCAGATGCAAAGGCAGAGGCTGCAAAAATTGTTGCCGATGCAAAGGCAGAGGCTGCTGCTATCGTAAAGGCTGCCGAGTCGAAGGCTGCCGATACAGCAAAGAACTCGATGACCGAGATTACATTGGCAGGCAAGCAGGCTTTGGCAAAGATTAAGAGCGAAATTGCCGAGGCTATTATTGCTCGCAGTGTATCCTCATCGGTTAAGGAGGCTACCGTTGATGCAGCGTTTGTAAAGTCACTTTTGTTGGCTGTTGCAGCTAATTGGAACAATTGCGGTTCGAAGGTTGAGTTGAAGGCGATGTTGCCTGCTGCTTTGGAAAGCGACTTTTCAAAGGTTTTCGAGGCCTCTGCAAAGGAGTTGCTCGCAGCCGGTATCGAGGTAGGCTATTCGGATGAGGTACGCAACGGCTTCAAAGTTGCCGAGAAGGATGGCGGTTACTATATCGCATTTACCGAAGAGAGTTTCGAGGCTTTGATGGGCGAGTATCTTCGTGAAAAGGTTTCAACACTTCTATTTGCTTAACAGATTATGTTTGCAAACAACTATTACACACTCGTAGCGGGTTTTCGTGAGTATGCTCTAGATGGCGATACCAAAGGTTTCGATATCGACGAGATTTTGCTCGATATCGAAGAGACTGTGTCGGCTGCTGATTGGCAGGCGGTAGAGTTGCTCTATACCTACTACGATTGTGAGAATCTGGTCGGTCTGCGTAACGGTACTACGGCGTATAACCGACTTGGACGCATCGCTCGCGAGGAGTTGGAGAACGAATTGCAAAACCCTACGCTGCTCTCAAAGGAGTTGGCAACGGTTGTAAGAGCGTATACACAGCCTGATGGCGAAGATGCAGAGGAGGTTGCAACGGAGCGTCCGTTTGCACTGTCGCTTTTCGAGGCGTACTACGCAAAGTGTAGTCGTTCCTCGTCGCGTCTGTTGCGTCAGTGGAGTGAGGCAGAGCGAACTCTGCGAAATGTAGTTGCGGCACTATCGGCTCGCGAGCGTGGCGTAGCAATCGAGAATGTTGTAGTCGGTGCAGGCGATACGGTTGATGCTTTGCGTCGTTCGTCAGCTGCCGATTTCGGCTTGCGTGGCGAGTTGCAGTGGATTGACACGTTGATTACCACACTTTCGGATGAGCGAAATATCATCGAAAAGGAGCGAAAAATAGATCTTATCCGTTGGTCGATTGTCGATGGTTTGTCCGAGCAGGACTATTTCAATATCAACGCTGTGTTAGCCTATCTGATAAAGGTCAATATCGTAGCACGTTGGGCTCAATTGGATCGCAAGGTCGGAGCCGAGATGTTCGAGCGATTGTTGGCCGATTTGAACGGTAAGGAGAGGATAAATAAATTGTAAAAATACCAAATAATGAAAACAACAGGACGAGTTAGCGGTATTATCTCGAACATCGTAATCGTAAAGGCCGACGGTGCAGTGGGTCAGAACGAGATATGTTATGTTTACTGTGGAGATACCCGAATGATGGCGGAGGTCATCAAGGTTATAGGCGATGATGCCTATGTGCAGGTTTATGACTCGACTCGAGGTCTGAAAATTGGCGACAAGGTTGAATTCGAGGGTCATATGCTCGAAGCAACTCTTGCACCGGGACTTCTGTCGATGAACTATGACGGTTTGCAGAACGACTTGGCAAAGATGAATGGTCTTTTTATCGAGCGTGGTTCGATTACAGACCCTATCGACTTCGAGCGAGTATGGGGCTTCAAACCATTGGCAAAGGCCGGCGATAAGGTTACGGCTGCTGCTTGGTTGGGCGAAGTCGAGGAGCAACACGTTGCACACAAGATTATGGTACCATTTGTTATGACGGGTACCTACACCGTAAAGAGTATCGTTGAGGCTGGCGATTACAAAGTTACCGATACAATCGCAGTTTTGGTTGATGCCGAGGGCACGGAGCACAATGTTACGATGGTTCAGCGTTGGCCCGTAAAGCAGGCAATTCGTTGCTATACCGAGAAACCACGACCATCGCGTGTTATGGAGACCGGTGTTCGTGCAATCGATACATTCAACCCACTTGCAGAGGGTGGTACAGGCTTTATTCCAGGACCTTTTGGTGCAGGTAAGACCGTGTTGCAACACGCCATTTCGAAGCAGGCAGAGGCGGATGTTATTATCATCGTTGCTTGTGGTGAGCGTGCCAACGAGGTTGTGGAGATTTTCAAAGAGTTTCCTGAATTGGTGGACCCTCGTACGGGACACAAACTTATGGAGCGTACCATTATCATCTGTAAT
>JAFVXS010000253.1 GCA_017501025.1 Alistipes sp. | reverse complement strand
GGGTTGAGAGGCTGAAACTCCTCTTTACGTCGGGTCAGTGTGTTGTAAAGTGTTAGTTTGCTCATATCTTTTTAACTCTTCATTGTTTACTTTTTAGTTGGCTCAATTGGCGGAAGGTTTAGCGAATCGCGACGTGCTTTATCGGCCTCCGTAAGCACGAGGTCTTCATCTTTCAGTCCGAAACCCTCGCGATAGTAGTCGTTGAAACTCTGCATAACCTCCTGACGATTTGCAAATGCGGCGAGGTAGTAGATTTGCGACAACTCGTCGAGCTTATCGTCGATAATGTTTGTCACAAGGTCGCCATATATGCCGTCGAATTGCAGATAGTACTCGATGTAGTCAATCAGTGTGTCGGCATACGCCATAATCAGAGCATCGCCCTTTTCGTTGGCGTGCAGTGCGTAGTATGCCTCGATAAACGGATAGGTGTTGGCCTCCGTAAAACGTATCTTATTGATTGGCAATACCTCCAAACCTCGGTCGAGCAACTTCTCGGCACGTTCCAAATCGTTTTGTCGTATCAACTCTTTGGCGGTGCGGGCGAATGCCTCACGGGCACGCGACACCATCAGATTGTACTGCGTGAAGTAGTCCACATAGACGTCAGGACGATTCAAATTGCCATATCGCATCTTGTTCATCAACACATCATAGACATAATCGGTGTCGATACGACCAACCTCCCACGCATTCTCGTATGGGGTTAGAATTGGCACAAATCGGTAGCTGTAACCATCGAATTGCAGATAGTCGAGCAGCCCGAAGTTTTTGAGCAGATATACCTGTGTGAAGTATATCGGACGTTTCCAGTCGAAGTGTGCGAACATATCGAGCAGCATCATCTCGGAGCGTGACAACGAGTTCTTTTTCAAATCGATGTATATCGTATCGACCATCAGATGGCGGTCACTCTCTTTGACTATGCCCGAAGCGATGGCAGCATCTTTATCCACAGGCAACGATATGCGTTTTGTAGGGATAAAGTCGCACGGCTTATCGAGACCCATATCTACCTTTGTTCGAGGGTCGTCGCTCTTGATGAACTCCATAACCTCCTTGATATCGACAGGACGGTCTATGCGGGCATCAATCGGAATCCAATCATTTACAAAGGTGTATTTGCTGCGAGGCAACGAGAACGGAATACCGTCAGCATTGTTCGCCTTACACTTCATCTCATCGACATACCACTCGCCATCGAGATACGAAGAGTTCATAATGCGAACATCGGTACGTACGCCATCGACCTCCTGATTGAACCACAACGGGAAGGTGTCGTTATCGCCATAATTGACAATTATCGGACTCACTCCCTCCTTTTCGTATATCGACATAAGGTAGTTATAGCCCACATCGCGAGCCATTGTACGGTGCGAACGGTCGTGGTCGTCCCAATTCTCTGCACAAAGAATACCCGGAACACTCATCGCAATTACGGTCGCAACGATGGCTGCGACTGCGTTGTTTCGTTTCAGTAGTTGTGCAAAGAGGTCGTAGAGAGCCAATACTCCCAAGCCTATCCACATCGTAAACGCATAGAACGAGCCTGCATATACATAGTCACGCTCACGCACCTCACCCGGCGAAGAGTTGAAATAGACAACCAACGCAACGCCCATCATCAGGAATAGCCACATCACGATTGTAAAGTTGCGACGGTCGCGGTTGAGCTGATAAACCAAGCCGATAATTCCCAGCAAAAATGGCAGGAAGTAGTATTTGTTGCGGGCAGGGTTCTCCTCTATCTCTCGTGGGAGCTTGTCTTGTGGACCCAGATAGAGCTCATCCACTGCATCAATGCCCGAGAGCCAATTTCCGTTTGTCAGCGTAACGTCCAAAGCCTGAATATCGTCTTGGCGACCGACAAAGTTCCAGAGGAAGTATCGCCAATACATATAGTTGAGCTGATAGGAGAAGAAGTAGTGCAGATTCTCCATAAATGTCGGCTCCGTAATACGGATATTCTCTGTTCCGTCGTTGTAGATGACGCTTTTGCCGAAATCGGCAACCTCTTCGCGAATAGGACGCCCCGTTTCGTCACGTATAATCTCGCCCTTCTCGTCACGCACAAAGTCCAACTTGGTACGATATGCTGCCCACGGTTTGTAGTCACGCTCCGATTTGAGGTAGTTCCACATTCTCGGGAAGAAGTGCATAAACTGCGAAGGATAGAGATAATCATCAACCGTTGTCAGTTTGTCGTATTTCCCGGTTTCGGTGTTGTAGTTGTAGAAACTCTTCTCGGTGTAACTCTCTACGGGTGCTGCATACGATGCACCATAGAGCAACGGACGATTGCCATATTGGTCGCGATTTAACACCGAAAGCAGTGCTGCGGGGTTGTCCGGATTGTTGCTGTTCATTGGAGGATTGACGCTTGCACGAATCGTAACCGATGCGTAGGACGAAAAGCCCAACATAATCATTGTTACACAAACGGCGAGTAAGTTCCAAAGTCGGTATCCGCGAGTATGTGTGTAATATACGGCATATCCCAATGCTGCAAACATCGCAAACACAAATACCACAATACCGCTATTTACGGGCAGCGACAGCGTATTTACGAAGAACACATCAACAAGTGAGCCGAGATAGACCGTATATGGGATAATAATTCCGTTTATCAGCACCAAAATTGCACCGGCAAGCAGCGATACGGTAATTACACCTTTAAGTGTAATGTTTTGATAACGACGGAAATAGAATATAAATACCAGTGCCGGAATAGTCAGCAGATTGAGGATGTGAACGCCGATTGACAATCCCATCAGATAGGCAATCAATACAATCCAACGCATTGCGTGAGGTTCGTCGGCCTCCTCCTCCCAGCGGAGCATAAGCCAAACTACCAAAGCCGTAAACATTGACGACAGGGCATAAACTTCACCCTCAACGGCCGAGAACCAGAATGTATCGGTAAAGGTGTAGGCCAAAGCACCCACGACACCTGCTCCGAGGATTGCAATTGCTTGTCCGAGTGTCAATGTCGCACCATTACGCTGATACAATCGGCGAGCGATATGCGTAATCGTCCAGAATAGGAACAGAATACAAAAAGCACTTGCTATGGCATTCATTGCATTGACCATATGAGGCACATAGTGTGGCGATGGTGCAAACATCGTTGCTATGCGTGCAAGCAGCATAAACAGTGGTGCTCCGGGAGGGTGTCCTACCTCCAACTTATACGAAGTGGCGATAAACTCTGCACAGTCCCAGAGACTCGACGATGGCTCCATTGTCGCCAAATATACTATGGCAGCAATTGCAAAAACCACCCAGCCGACCACTCTGTTCAATCGTTTGAATTGTAAAAGTTCCATTATCGTTTTTTAATTTTTTCTAATCTCCTCCGCTCGAATTGTTCGGGCTGATAGTTGCACTATTAACGGACAAAGTTAGCAAAACTTATTCATAAAACCGCAAATTTCTAAAAAAGAGTACTATTTAACCCAAAAATGTGCTGTTTTGCCTGCTTTTTACGGTGCTAAAACGGGGTCTTAAACCGAAAAATTGTGCAAATAGGTATTTTTACCTATTTTTATATATGTGCGAACCTCTGCTTCGTAAAGTGTTGTCGGGAGGTTGCTTTTTGGGGAAAATCGACAAAAAGGGTATTGTGATAAATTGTAAGCAACCCTTTTTGCAGGGGCGTTTTTATGCAAAATTTCGCAAGATGCAATCGCCCTTGTAGCCCACTCTGGGCGGTTTTTATAAATTTTGACCAATTTCTGAAAATTTTTTAATTACAATTTGTAACTAAATCGCCCTCTTGACTATACAACTTAAAGAAATTGCATCGAAAATGGCAAAATGTGTTACAATTATAAAAAATAGTGTAAAAACTATTTGGTATTGTATTGATTTATTCGTAACTTTGCCGAGAAAAGGTATATTATTTTTTAACTAAATTTAATGCTTATGGTAAGGAAAATTGTACTATCAATTGCTGCCGTTTTGACAATGTGTAATTTCGCATTGGCACAGAATAGGCAAGTTACGGGTACGGTTACCAGCACTGGCGGTTCGCCGGTTATCGGTGCTAACGTAGTAGTTGAGGGTACCACTGTTGGTACTTCGACTGACGTTCAGGGTAAGTATGTTTTGGAGGCTCCGGCCAACTCAAAACTCTCTTTCTCGTCGATAGGTTATGCAACACAGGTTGTTGCACTTAACGGACGCACCCAGTTGGATATCGTGCTTGAAGAGACTTCGCAGTCTCTCGACGACGTTATCGTTACAGCGTATGGTGAGGCTAAACGTGAGGCCTTCACCGGTTCTGCCGTAATGGTAAAGACCGAGGACATCGTGAAGAGTCAGACAACCAACGCTATCGACGCGTTGAATGGTAAGGTTGCAGGTTTGCAGCTTATCAACGCTTCGGGTCAGCCTGGTTCGGCTCCTACACTGCTCATCCGTGGTGTATCGTCTATCGAGTCGGGTAAGGAACCTCTTATCATCGTCGATGGTATGTCGTTTGCTGGTAGCATCAACGATATCAACCCTGTCGATATCGAGTCGATGTCGGTGTTGAAGGATGCTGCTGCTGCTGCTCTTTATGGTTCGCGTGGTGCTAACGGTGTGATTCTGATTACAACTCACCGTGCAAAGCAGCGTGAGGCTATCATCAACGTTGATATCAAGGTTGGTGTTAACCAGCGTGCTACACAGGACTACGACTTTATCACCGAGCCTGGTAAGTACTACGAGACTCACTATGCAGCTATCTACAACTACAACCTCAATCAGGGTATGTCGGCTGATGCAGCATATCACGCATCGAACGAGACTCTCTTGAAGAGCACAGGTGGTGGTTTGGGTTACAACGTTTATACATTGCCAGCAGGCCAGTCGCTTATTGGTCGTAACGGTCGTTTGAACCCTAATGCTACTCTCGGTAATGTTGTAGAGTACAACGGTGAGAAGTATTTGCTTACTCCGGATAACTGGACAGACGAGGTTTATATGAACGGTATTCGTCAGGAGTACAACGTAAGTGCTGCTGCCGCTACCGAGCGTTCGTCGTTCTACGGTTCGTTCGGTTACTTGAACAACGAGGGTATCGTAGCCAACACAGGTTATGAGCGTTATACTGCTCGTTTGCGTGCTGACTATCAGGCACAGAAGTGGTTGAAGTTGGGTGGTAACGTATCTTACGCTCACGGTCGTACAAACAACTCGACAGGTGAGGGTTCGACCAACTCGACAGGTAACGTCTTTGCATTCTTGCCTTCGATGGCTCCTATCTATCCTTTGTATATCCGTGATGGTGAGGGTAATATCCGTCGTAATGCGTACGGTAATATTATGTACGACTACGGTACTGCAACCCGTAATGGTAGCAACGCAGGTATCGAGCGTCCATATATGGCAAACGGTAATGCTTATGCAGACCACTTGCTCGACCGCCACAGCACAACATTCGACACTGCTGCGTTCAACGGTTTTGTTGATGTAATCCTTCCAAAGGGCTTCAAGGTAACTGTTGATGGTGGTGTTTCGATGCGTCACTATGATGCAATTCAGACCAGCAACTTGTACTATGGTTCTTCGCAGGGCGAGGGTTCGCTTGCAAAGGAGCAGGGTACTTACTGGGCATATACTCTCAAACAGATTTTGACTTGGAATCGTCAGTTCGGCAGCCACAATGTTGATGTTATGGTTGGTCACGAGAACAACTTCGAGTCAAGCACATACGTAGCCGGTAACAAAACAGGTCTCTTCTCGAACAATTCGACCGAGATGAGCCAGGTTTTGAAGGTTGTTTCGGCATCTTCGGGTTCGAGCTACTACACCAACGAGGGTTACTTCGCTCGTGCACAGTACGATTATGATAACCGTCTCTTCTTCTCGGCTTCGTATCGTCGTGATGCATCGTCGCGTTTCCACCCTGATCACCGTTGGGGTAACTTCTGGGCAGTATCTGCCGGTTGGTTGATCAACCGTGAGAGCTGGTTCAACGCTGATTGGGTTGATGAGTTGAAGGTTAAGTTCTCGTATGGTCAGCAGGGTAACGACCAATTGAAGAGCAGCTACTATTGGACAGACCTCTATGCGATTAAGAATGACGGTACAGACAACTGGTCTGTAAGCTTCACACAGAAGGGTAACGAGGATATCACTTGGGAGACCAACGCCAACCTCAACGCAGGTTTGGACTTCTCGTTCTGGAAGGGTCGCTTGTCGGGTACTGTTGAGTACTTCAACCGTATCACTTCCGATATGTTGAGCTTCTACTCCGTTCCATCGTCTATGGGTTATTCGGGTTACTGGATGAACGTAGGTGATATGTCGAACCAGGGTATCGAGGTATCGTTGAATTCGTCTATTTTCCGCAAGAAGAACTTCACTTGGGATGTAAATCTCAATATGACATACGTTCGTAACCGCATCACCGATTTGAGTGAGCAGTCGAAGAGCGAGGTTTACTACACAAAGAGTGGTAAGGCATACCGTGGTTACCGTGATGGTGACTCGTTCTACGGTGTAGGTCTTCCTATTTATACTATGTTGCTCAAATCGTACGCAGGTGTAGATGGTCAGACTGGTGAGCCTTTGTTCTGGAAGCGTGAGGAGTTCATCAACTCGCAGGGCAAGCAGGACTTCCGTTTGGTAACTACCAAGAACTATGCTGATGAGGCTACTTACTTCTTGTTCGAGACTTCGTTGCCTGACTTGTATGGTGGTTTCGGCACATCGTTCAGCTTCTACGGCGTTGATATTTCGTTCAACTTCGTATATCAGATTGGCGGTAAGGTTTATGATTCGGGTTATGCAGCTTTGATGGGCAGCCCATCTACTTCGCAGGGTGGTTCGAACTACCACAAGGATATCGCTAAATCGTGGTCGCCAAGCAACCCTAATTCGGCACTTCCACGTTTCGTAATGGGTGATCAATATACAGCAGCATCGTCGGATCGCTTTATGACCGATGCTTCGTATTTGAGCTTGCAGAATATCAATGTTGGTTACACTCTCCCACGCAAGATTACCGAGAAGTTCGGTGTATCGAAGTTGCGTATCTATCTCGCTTGCGAGAATGTTTGGTTGTGGTCGCAGCGTCAGGGTCTCGATCCTCGTCAGTTTTATAGCGGAGGTTCTTCGACCGGTTACTACTCGCCAATCCGTACTATCAATGGTGGTATTAACTTGACGTTCTAATCATTTGAAAGAAAGGAGATATTATGAAAAATATGTTGAAAATAACAGTAGTATTGACACTCTTTGTTTCGCTTCTTGCTACAAGTTGTGTGAAGGATATTGATCCTACGGGCAACGGTATCACTTTGGATCAGGTGAACGAGTCGCCTGATGCTATGAAGGCGATGGTAAAGGCTATTCACGCTTACGAGTGTAACTACAATGCGGGCTGGCAGGACGCAGCTCCTCAACTCTATGGTTATCCTGCGATGTGCGTTGTTCGTGATGTATGGTGTCAGGATATGCCGGGTAATGAGACAGGTTACAACTGGTATGAGCCATTCGAGACCAACCAGTATATGAATGGTATCTATGCTCATATGCAGATTATGTGGTTGTGGTACACCAAATGGTTGGCGTTGTCGAACGACATCATCCGTATGTACCCTAACGTTGATGAGATTCCGGAACACTTCCGCAACTATGTAGGTTGTGCTTACGCTTACCGTGCTTGGGCTTGGTTGGATTTGGGCCAGATGCACGAGTTCAAGGCTAATAAGTACACTTCAAAGGAGGGTATTGAGGGTCTTACTATTCCATATTTGCACGAGAACATCACCGAGGAGCAGGCTCGTTCGAACCCTCGTTTGCCAAAGGCAGAGTTGTTGGAGAAGATCTATGCTTCTTTGGACGTTGCTATCGAGTTGCTCGAAGGCTTCACTTCGGATGACAAGACTATGCCAACCAAGGCTGTTGCCTACGGTTTGCAGGCACGTGCTTACCTCTGGGCAGGTGACTATACTGCGGCTCGTACCGCTGCCGAGAATGCATTGGCTGCCGGTTCGTTCTCGCCACTGACCGAAGAGCAGTGGACCAACACTTCGACCGGCTTTAACTCGGCTTCGTCGAATAGCTCGTGGATGATGTGTTGTACAGCTTCGGCAGAGACTAACTATGTTAAGAGCAAGGTTAGTAACTCGGTATCGTGGTTGGCACCGGAGACCTCTTATGGTTATACCGCTTATGGTACTTACCGTTTGGCAGATGCTCGTTTCTATTCGGCTATTCCTGACACCGACTTCCGTAAGTTGTCGTGGAAGGCTCCTGCCGGTTCTTCGTTGAAGGTTCCTTATCTTGCAGCAAATGGTGCTTACAAGGGTCCTGATGCATTCCCTGAATTGACAGGCATTAAGTTCCGTCCAGGTCAGGGTGATGTTAATGACTATTTGACAGGTGGTTCGGTTGACTATCCTATGATGCGTATGGAGGAGATGAAGTTTATCATCGCCGAGTGTGACGCACGCGAGGGTAACAGTGCATCGTTGGTTGAGATCGTTAAGACTCGTAACCCTGAATATACTTGCTCGTACACTGGTAACGACCTTATCCGTGAGGTATTCTTCCAGAAGCGTGTTGAGTTCTGGGGCGAGGGCGTTATGTTCTTCGACTACAAGCGTTGCCCAGAGTTGTTGCAGATTACCCGTGGTTACAAGGGCACAAACCACAACCCATTGGCACGTATCAACTGCGATGGTTTGGCACCT
>JAFVXS010000252.1 GCA_017501025.1 Alistipes sp. | reverse complement strand
TGCCGCCACTGTTTTATCGCAACTATCGCCTACTCGGTTGGCTCGACAAATATGTAGAATACCAGCGGAGTATATGGCAAAATCTCGGTTGAGATAGTATCATCTACTTCGGTATTGACCGTATATGAAGGTGTATAGGTCATCGGATAGGAGTAGTAATCCGAATAGTAATAGGAGTTGGTGTAGTTGTAGTACATCGAGTAGTCGTAGTAGTCGTACGATGTTGTCGAACTACTTGTAGAACCTACCTTACCCTCCGAACCATAGGCATAGCCCGATGCCGTAACAATTACACCCCAACGACCATAACGAAGCTTCTGAATACAGTGGTACCAAGCATTGATAAAGTCGTCCTTATCGGTTGCTGGCGAATATACCAAAGCCTCTGCTGCGGTCGAATCATCAAAGACATATTCACGCAACTCCTTGATATTCGTATCGAAGATAAAGCCATCGAGGAAACGACCAACGTACCAAATCGAAGCCGAGTTATTCAGACCAATCTCCTTTGCAGCTTCATCATCAGCAGCCAAAACCTTATCGCCAAAGCGTTCGGTAAGGATGCGGTTTATCTCTGCATCGACCTTTGCCATATCGGCATACACTCCCTTACCCTTATATGGATTGTTGAGCTCGGCAGAGTGTGGTTGTGCATAGTTGAACTTAAACTCTGTCATATCGGGAGCATAGTCCAACGTATAGTATAGTGCCTTGTAATAGCCGGTATCGTCATCATCAATATCCTCTTCTTTGTCGGCATTTTCGCCATCGCCCTTACCGACTTCGTCGCTATCTTCGGCAGTCGGTACAGAAGGTGTCGGAACTATCGTATCCTCATCCTCGATTTTGATACGCTTCCACACATTGCGACCCATCGTCGTGCGGTTATCGTTGATAATATTCTGAATCATCTCAACCTCATTATCGGAAGGATTTTTCACTACACGCTGTACCTCGATATCCATAATCACAGGCACATTTGAATCGAGTGAGAACTGACCCTCGTAACCGCCATCGGTTGCTGTACCTGACGAGCCGTATGCAATAGTCGAAGGCAAATAGAGACGAACTCGTGAGCCTTTACGCATAACGAAATCTGTACCACGGCAAATCGAAGAGTTATTCTTAACATACTCCTCGCCCAACTTCAACACCGAACGTGTCGATATGTATGTTCCCTCCAACAGACCAAAGTTGTTGTACTCGCCACAATAGTTCAAATATGGCACGTAGTGTGTCATATCCGAGTAGGTGCCCTGCATTCGAGCAACATTCTCACGACGTGTCACGCAGACATTACCATCGAGGTCATAGCCCGTATAGGTATAGAACATCCAGCAGGTATCCTGATCCATAATAGGCTCACTTCCGAAGTCGTTTCCATTTGAAGGCTCTGTCAAATCACCCCACGCCAATACATCGACGTAGTACTTGCCTTCGCTCTGGTAGTTCTGCAACAAATCGGGACGATGCTTCTTAATCCACGCACGCAGCGAACGATTCTCCATATCCTCGCCCGACAACTCCTCCTCTTTAACACACGACGTCAATGTCATCAAAGCCATCAACGCCATCAACAAAAGTTGTTTCATATCTATAATTTTCATACTTTTTTATCTCTATTCCGAAACGGACAAAATCTTCATATACCACGCAACCGACGAGAATTTAGGCACCGTTCCGACCAAACCTTTGCCGTATGCCATCGTGTAGGTCATATAGACCTGCACAGAGTCCTTGTCACGGCAACCTACCAGAGCCTCATCTATACCCTCGATTATATCGCCATCGCCTACACGAATTGTCAATGGCTCCTCCGACCATATCAAATCGGCATATTGGTTTTTACCGGCCTGCTCAACCGCTGCAATGGTAGCAGGGATATTCGACCAATAGGCAGAGGAGCGTTGTGGCTCCGAACCCGAAAAGACATAGGCATCAAATCGGATATCGACAACACTACCCTTCTTCACCTCGCTCCACGATAAGCGGTCGGCTGCATAATAGTTCGTAATGTGACGATATGCCGAACGACCGAAGGTGTTATAAAACGGCGGATTCTCTGCGATTACGGTACCAACCTCCTCTTCGGGAATCATCTTACGGGCCGATTTCAGATAATTTACAATCGAGGTCTGTTGCTTCTCGAAAACATCACTCTCCTGTTCGCAACAACCCGCAAAGATGAGTGCGACAAAGATAGTTAATATGTAAATCAATCTTTTCATAGTCGTATAACG
>JAFVXS010000251.1 GCA_017501025.1 Alistipes sp. | reverse complement strand
TACCGGCAGAGGTTATTGTCGATGCTATTGCTTCGGCAACGGGCATTTGGAGCAAATACAGCAGTCGTGTTCCCGAGCCATTTACCTTCTATCCTCCACGCACGAGAGCTACGCATTTGGGCGATGCGACCGTATCATCGTCGGAGTTGGAGTTGTTTGGCAAGGTGTCGCGAGATGTCTCATTGGAGAGTCAGCGAAACAATGCGATAACCGCACGACAGTTGCTCTATCTGATGAACTCTTCGGTGCTTGAAGGACATATTCGCCGTAGTCCTGTTTTGAAGCGAATACTTCAAACGCATACCGATATCGAGAGTGTCTCACACGCCATTACGCTACGAGTATTGTCACGTAAGGCTACACTACAAGAGGTGGCTCTCTATCGCGAATATATGCAGCAGAACGAACTCTCTTTGACCGAGATGGCTGCCGATATTGTGTGGATGCAGATAAATAGCAACGAGTTCCTTTACAACCACTAAACAACAACGCTATGAGAACGATATATCTGACTTTAATTCTACTGCTGACCATCTGCTTCGGGGCAACGGCTCAACGGGCAAAATCTGTGATTTTGGTCTATTTGGATGGTGGTCCGGCACAAACCGATACATTTGACCCGAAACCTGCGGCGGGAAGAAACTACTATGGTAGTTACAAAGGTGTGGCAAAGACCAATGTCGAGGGTATCGAGATTGGCGAGAAACTTCCGTTGCTTGCCACGATGGCCGATAAGTATTCGCTTATTCGGAGTATGACTCACGGCAGCAATGCCCACGAGACGGGACACTATGCAATGATTACGGGCGATACATCGGGCGGTGCGGTTGTCTATCCGTCGTTCGGTGCTGTGATTTCCTATATGAAGCGGGATACTTACAAGGGTGTTTTGCCTTGCTATATCTCGCTTACGAGTGCCAACAGCCGTTTCAACGAGGGCGGTTTTTTGGGCAACGAGTACAAATCTTTCGATACGGGCGGAAAACCCGAGTCGAAACAGTACGAGGTTGAGGGCGTAGTCAATCAGTTTGTCAATCGTGAGCGAATGGATAAGCGAATGGCTCTGCTCGATAAGTTTGAGACCAATGCAATAGATAAGGCGTTGATAGACTCTCTGCGAGAGGTAAATATGGAGTTTATATGGGGCGAGAGCCGCGAAGTGTTCAACCTCGCAAATGAGCCCGACTCGGTGAGAGCCCGATACGGCAAATCGAGACTCGGACAGTCGTGTCTTGTGGCAAGACGATTGGTCGAGGCAGGTGTGCCATTTGTGAATGTTCGCACTACGGGTTGGGATACACACAAAAAACACTTCCAAAAGATGGGCTCGATGTTGCCCGATTTGGATAGGGCTTTGTCGGCATTGATTTCCGATTTGGATGAGCGTGGTCTGCTCGATAGTACGATAGTGCTTTGTGGTGGAGAGTTCGGACGTTCGCCAAAAGTGCTGTGGGAGGCACCTTGGAATGGCGGTCGTGCCCACTTTGGTGCTGCGTTCAGCTATCTGGTTGCCGGAGGCGGCTTTTATGGTGGCAGGGTTGTCGGCAAGAGCGACAAGACGGGCGAACACGTTGCAGAGCGTCCCGTACGTCCTTGCGACTTGATAGGCACCGTGTATCTTCTTATGGGAATCGACCCTTATGGTACGTTG
>JAFVXS010000250.1 GCA_017501025.1 Alistipes sp. | reverse complement strand
TTACTTTGTTGCGGAAAATCTTTTCGAGTACAAGCGGCACCGTAATCAACATATATGGCTTAACCGATTGGAAAGCCTGCATCAGCAACGAAGGTGTCGGTGTCTTGCCGAGGAAGTGTACGGTAGCACCCTGACAAATAGGGTAGATAAACTCAAAAGCCAAACCGTAGAGGTGAGCCAATGGCAACATTGATACTACGGCTGCACCCTGTGGTAATTGAATACGCTCCACGCCGAATGTGATGTTCGACGAAATGTTGCCTGCCGAGAGCATAATGCCCTTTGGCGATGAGGTTGTTCCCGATGTGTAGGATATGGTAACCAGCTCCTCCTCCTGACAAGGCTCGTATGTGGCAGTTTCGCGTTTGATGCCCGATGGATACTCCTCTTTAAGCAGTTGATGAATGTTTGCAATCATCGCTTCGAGATTGCCATCTGCCGACCATAGCGACGAGAAGTCCTCTACATTGAACGCTGCTTTGAGTTGTGGCATTGCTTCGCTTTTGAGCGTGTCCCACAACTTTGTCTCGGTAAAGACCGCAACGCTATCGGAGTGGTCAATCAGACGTTCGAGGTTTTCGGCTGTAAATCCGTTGAGTATAGGAACTGCAACAGCTCCGTACGAAGTAACAGCAAGGTAAGAGATTGCCCAGCGGGCAGAGTTGTTTGCACAAATTGCAACCTTGTCACCACGCTTAATCTCCAAACGACGGAATAGCGTGTGTAATCTTGCAATTTGTGTTACTACATCGGCATATAGAAATGTGTCGCCGTTGTAGTCGCAGACTGCCGGTTTGTGCCAATTTTTTTTGGCTGCATCTGCAAAACGTTGAATAAAGTGAATCATATGGAAATTTAGTTTTTGGCCTTTGCAACAGATTATCGCATCAGCCAGGTGGTAATGTTCCTCAAATAGGTGCGGGATATCGGAATATCGAATACACCTTCGATTCCAAATTCAATGAAGATGCCGTCTTTATCGCGACGCAGCACTTTTATCAGGTCTGTATTTATCATATAGGAGCGATGACAACGTTGAATACTTGTATCCTCCAATTGCGAAGCTACGCGTTTAAGCGTGTTGCGTATCATACACTTCTTTACGTTGGTGTTGTTCAGATACCACACGCAGATATAGTTGTCGGCAGATTCAATCATAATCAAATCCTCGCGCTTTATCGAGAGTCGCATCTCGTCGTGGTCGTCACATAGGATAACGAACGATTTTTGCAGAGCATTCTCCTCATTTTCGATACTCTCGTGCAGGGCTCGAAGCTGTTGTGCCTTATCGACAATGATTATGTAGAGCCAGCAGAAAGCGTAAGGGATAAAGAGTATGCACGAGGCACGTCCCATTACGGTTATAAATAGTCGAAACAATCCATTGTGGCTCTGATGAAAGAGTCCCGACGAGCAGAATGTGATGACAAAAGCTACCAATATAAACTCTATCAGACACCACACAAAATAACTTTTGTATGTAAGTTTTTTGTGTGATGCGTGGACCATAATCATTCGGGAGCTCCAAATGCATACCAGAGCAATCGTCATCATAAACAACGATGCAGCGTAGAATGCGTCGTCACGAGTGTTTATCCACTTTGCAAATTGTCCCGTAGTCAGAAAATCGAGAGATTCGTATATGCCGAACGGACGGAAAACCGCCATAAATACCATTGCAATTACGGCCATTGCAACGACAATACTGCTC
>JAFVXS010000249.1 GCA_017501025.1 Alistipes sp. | reverse complement strand
CAAAGGCGGGTGTGGGTACTCTTACCTGTTCCCGACTCGCCCAAACAGAGTATCGCCATATCATCCTTAACGATTACCGACGAGTGAATGGCTATCGCTCCGAGTGGGGCAGTGAGGATTCCGAATGACATCCACAGACCAAAACGCAACAACGAAGGGTCGATTTCGGGTAGCAGAGCGTAGTTCGATTTTATGATATTCGAGCCAAACTCGCTTGCGAAAATCATATCATAGTCATCTTTCGACATCGAAAATACGTATCCGTTTGCATAACGGGCAAAACGACACTGCGAATATGAAGCCTCGAAGGTAAACTCTTGCAACATAGTTGTCTCGCCAAAATCGGCAAGTGACAGAGGGGTGTCGGTATGTAGCTCCATAGTTGGCTCCTGACTCAAATCCTCCTCGACAATAAATGGCTTAAATCCTCGTAGTCGGCACTCCGAAAGGTCGTTGTGGGCTCCGATGGTGCGGATTCTGTATTGGGCAATGATGTAGTCCATAAAAATATCTTTATAACGTAATTACTTTATCACAATATGCCAACGAACTCTCGCGGTGGGCAATTACCACGATAGTCAGTTGAGAGTCGCTCTTCGAGAGTGCTTCAATCGAGGAGTTGATACTCTGTTCGGTTGCGTTGTCGAGCGATGATGTTGCTTCGTCGAAGAATAACACATCGGCACCCTTGTATATTGCACGGGCAATTCCGATACGTTGGCGTTGTCCGCCCGAAAGGAGTGCTCCACACTCACCAATGCGGCTGTGGATACCCTTTGGCAAGGCTTTTACAAACTCACCCAACTCGGCAACCTCTATGGCGTGCTCTATGCGGGCCATATCGACACTCTTCTCGTCAATACCGAGGGCGATGTTTGCCAAGAGGGTGTTGTCGGTCAGAAATACGCTCTGCGAGACATAGCCGATAGAGTTTTGCCACTGTCGTCGATTCTCTGCCGTAAGTTCCACTCCGTCAATCTTTATCGTACCCGATGTTGGAGCGTAGAAGCCGAGCAGGAGGTTGAACAAGGTGGTTTTACCCACGCCCGAACGACCATTTATGCCCACCTTTTCGCCACGACGAATTGTGAATGACAGATTGTGCAGAGTGTCGTTGTCGCTGTCGTCGAAACGGAACGAGAGATTGTCGATTTCGATACAATCGGCAAACGGCAACTTGTCGTGACACTCCTCTGCACACGATTTAGGCTGATTTATATCCGCTTCACGAATTATATCGATTGTGTAGCGGTTGTATCGTAGCGAAGTCCAAGCTCCCATTATTGCACGAATAGATGGAAGCAGTCGCAGTGCGGCAACAGCAAATATTCCGAACAAAATCTTTATGTCGTTGCTTTGGAAGGCACAACTCAAAACTACGAGCAGAGCCATTCCGCAGGCAAGACCAATCTCGGTAAAAATCTGTGGCAGGGTCGCTATGGTTGCATTTTTGGCACCAACAGTTACTATGGTGTCAATATTGCGGTCGAACGACGTAACCATCTGATTGAAGGCGTTGCTCAACTCTATATCCGCATAACCACGATAGGTCTCGACCACATCACGGTATTTGCGGCGTTGTGCCTCGTTTTCGATATCGCCATAGCGGTTGGCACGTTGTCTGATTAGGACAAAATAGAGTGCAACGGCAGGCATAAATACCGCTAGCGTGAGCAGAGCTGCCGTAGGGCTGTAAATGGCAATCGAGCCGAAGAGCATCACGAAGAGCATAGCCTCGCTAAAAATGGTCGCCATAGGTCGCAAAACTCCTGCCACGAATGTATAGCATACGACATTAACATTGCGTGACAACACTGCCGAGTTTGAACGCTTGATATACGAAAGTCCTCGGTTGAAGTAGTCGATATAGAGATTACGCGACAGATAGCGATAGAGAGCGTAGATGTAGTCACGCTCGGTGCGGTATAGCAGCAGGTTGATTATCGATTTCAGAACGATAAACGCCACAACGATACCAGCAATGGCGGCGACAAATGCCGTATCGCTCTCAAATCCGCCTTTGGCATACAGCACGGAGAGATATTCGTTCGAGTGTATGCTGTCGGTGTCGAGTATCAGATAGAGTATAGGCAGGAGTGCCGCCAAACCAACAAAGTTCAGCAGGGCTCGCAGCAGTATGGTAAATGTAACCCATACACCTCTTCTGCGAAATTGACGCGGAATTATCGATAAAACAGTGCTATTCACGTTGCGAAATTAGTAAAATTTTTTCACAAATACTCCTTTTTCCATAGTTATATGGAAACCTCGTCGATTTTGCCATCACGCACATACCAAATATATCCGCGAATATCCTCGTAGCCCATCTTGCGGAGCAGCTCCCCATATTCGGCAATTTGTGTACGGTGCGAGGTCTGTGCCTTTCCGAACTTGTAATCGATTACCAAAGCACGTTTGCCGTTAATCATCACTCGGTCGGGACGCTTTATGCCCAATGCAGGGTCGATAATACTCTGTTCGTTGCGAACAATCTGCCACGAACCGTCGAACCATTCGCAAACGGGTGCTTGCGACAGCAACTTCTGAACATTTGCTACGATTGTATGGTGTTCGTCGCTCGATATTATACCGTTGAGTGCCGCCAGATTTAGTGCCTTGATGATATCGTCGGCACTCTGACTATGCTCCATTGCCTGATGTAGCAGGATGCCTTTGTCGCGAGGCGATAGCTGCACATTCTCCTCTGCGTATCGTGAACTCTGCGTTGCAAGTCTTGGCTGAATAGGCGAACTTGCATACGATGTCAGATGCACAGTCTGAACATCCGACTTCTCCTCCTCGAATGGCTCTACGCCCGAGGCTGTACCGTAAGTGTAGAGCAGTGTCTCAACGTCGCTCTTCTCTTTTGGGAAGTGGAACAACGGAGAGTGGTAGAGCATTGAGTTTACGGTTTTGTATGGCATATTATCCTCCTTGATTGATGGTATTTTGAGGAATATATGCAACTCTTCGGCTGCTCGTGTCAGTGCCACATAGAGCAGATTAAGACTCTCGATATGATTATATACCGTCTCGGTGTAGTATGCGTTTGCAAAAGGGGTTTCGCATATCTGTTTGGAGAAGTTGATAGGGTAGTAACCAAGCTCTGCAAGTTCGGAATCTGCTGATGGTTGAGCCCAAATCGTCGAGCCTGCTTTTGGATCCAATGACCAATCGCAGAATGGGATGATTATAACCTTCTTCTCCAAACCTTTTGCTTTGTGAATGGTCATAATCTCTACTGAACGCTCGTTGCGGTCGCTTACTACCGAGAGCGAGGATGAGTGGTCGTTCCACCATTTCAGGAATGAGTGCAAATCACTACTCTTGTTGGCTGCAAATTGGACGATTGCCTCGTGCAGAGCCTCGATATATACTATCTGCGACGTGAACAGATTGCCATATCGCATTAAAATCTCCTCGAAAGCCTCCTCCGCCGAACAACTTTGCAACTTCTCGAATAGTTGTCGGTCGCTATCGCTCTCTCTGTGCATAAAGTCGCCATAGAGTGTATGGTTGTATATTGCTCGTTCGATTGTCAAAGTCGAATCTGTGGCTAATCGCATTACGGCTGTTATAAATCGCACGGCGGGCGAGTTTGCTATCAACAGTGCCTCCTCGGTCATAATATCGAACTTGTAACGCTCGTCTTCGACCTCCTGATTTGCAGCGAGCAGTGTGTCTGCTACACGATATGCCTCCCTCTTAACACGAATCAATATGGCAATATCGCAAGGTCGGTAACCTCGGTCGATTGCCTGATGTATGCACCCTACAATATCGGGGGCACTACTCTTGTCGTGTGCTGTGATGCAGACATAACCTTCGTTTTTACATTCGCGTTCCGATATCTGTGTATGGTCTTGATAGGCATTTGCTAACGCATTATGGAGGTTGTTATACTGCTCGTCTGTCAGGGCTCCACTGCTTTTTGCCTCTTCGATAAAGGCGTTGAGTCGAGTGTTTTCATCCTTTACGACTGCTGAAAAGAGTTGGTTGTTGAAATCTACTATCTTTGGCAGACTGCGGTAGTTGCCGGTGAGTGTTTCGTGATGATAACTTGTGCCACTCTTTTTGATATCTTCCGGTGCAATATGACCGAGAATATTCCAATCGCTGCCTCGCCAACGATATATCGACTGTTTGATATCGCCTACAAGCAGTGTCGAGATGTCGATGCTTTGAGCCATTGCGTTGCGTAGCAATGGTAGGAAGTTCTTCCATTCACGCAGCGAGGTATCCTGAAACTCGTCAATCATAAATCGCTCGAACGTGTTGCCCATCTTTTCGTATATGAACGGCACATCGCTATCGGCAATAAAATCACCAATTGTCTGCTTCGTTTCGGATATCAGTCGCAGATTCTCTTCTCGACAAATCTCCAACGCCTTGTCGTGCAGGTCATTCATCAAGGCAAAACTATGGTAGTTCTGTCTCAACAGATTGGTTATAGACTTAATATGGCAATATGGAGCAAGAGATTGGAGTTTTTTTTGCAGTTCGGTGGCAAATTCGATAAAGTCCGCAGGCATCTTTTTTGAGCCGCACCACTCTTCAACATCGTTGTTCAAATGATAACGGGTAGTGTTGCTCATAGGCTCGTTGTCACCTGCTGCAACCTTCCAGAAGTAGTTGATAAAACCTCGACTCTTGCCTTTGAAATGTTGCAGATAATCTCGTCTTGTAATCTCATCAACAACCTCGGCAGCTATCTTCTGCATCTGCTCTACAAGCTCTTCGCTCGCTTTGATTTGTGGGCCGACAAGTTGTTCCAACTCCGCTTTTGACGAAATTTTTGTCATTGTATCTCCCTGCTCTTTGAACAACTCACTTTGCAGTCGTAAAATCTCGTTGCGGATATCCCATTTATTGCCCTTCTCGATATTCTGCTCAATGATTTTGTGCATCCATTGTTGCAGTTCGCCGTTCTCTTCGGAGTCAATCTCTGCAATCATTGCATCGGCACTGCGTGAAATTATGGATGTCGGATCCAACTCGATAGCGTAGTTTGGCTCGGCACCTATCTCTCGAACAAGCGAACGCATTATCCGCTGGAAGAAGGTGTCGTTGGTCATAATTGCAAACCTTGAATAGTTATGCAGAATGGCACTTCGCACCTCTGCGGCACGCTGTCGTACCATCGTTTCGCTGATGCCGAGGTCGTGTACCAATCGCTTTGTATATGGACAATCTTGGTTGGTGGCAAGTTCGTTCAATCGCTTCAAAATACGATTTTTCATCTCCTGCGTAGCCTTATTGGTAAAGGTTACGGCAAGCGTATGCTCGAATGCATCGGGACGGAACGGTTTGCCCTCAATGGGACGGTCGCACAATGCATCGTAGATGTATTTGTAGGCGAGTTGGTAGGTCTTACCTGCACCTGCACTTGCGGTGATGATATGGGCTCGTGGTTTGCTCATTGATTAGTTCGACAGTTTTTCTGCGTAAAGTTACTCTTTTTTCTATGATTTTCATAGAAAACGTCCGAAAAAATAAACTCGTTGCATAAATGCTGCTTGGTGGTAGTTTGGCTTGCGATTTGCAACAGTGAGGGTTGAAGTTCTAAAAAAGTGTATGTTATGAAAAATTATGGATTATGTCTCTTCTCGCTTCTGGGTGGAGCGGTTGTAGGTGCGGCGGTCGCAATGCTTGTGACGCCAAAGTCGGGTAGCGCTATGCGTGAGTCTATTCGTGAGTTTGTCAATGACGAGTTGTCGAAGATGAGTAAGAAGTGTTCCGAAATGGGGCATAATATCTACGATATGCCTCACTCCAAATAGCAAAACGTAAGAGAGATGGTGGCGTTTATCACAATGGTAGCCCTCGCGGTGTTGGCTTTTGTGTTGGCGGCAGTGGCGTTGATTGTGTGGCTGGAAGAGGTGTTCGGAACGATTATAATACCCTGTCTGGTGTTATCGCTGATTTCGGTATTGGCGGCATATCTGCTCTATCGCTTCCGTCTTAAAGAGTGGTTTGCGGCTATGTCGGACGATTTGCACACCTTCTCCGAATCGGTTTCAACCTTGCGGCGAGGGTATGGCTGGGTGGTAGGCATCATAGAGTGCTTTATGCGACGAAAAGGGGTGGAATAAAAGTCTATTTTGTCGTTATGCACGCCCTAACAAAATGGGGACGACTAATTTACTTTTAGTCATCCCCTTTTTGTTATGCGAGTTTATGTGTTACAAACTATTGCGATATGCGGCAACACCTTCGTTTAGGAACTTTTTGAAACCCTCGACATCCAAATCGTATCCGCGAGGAGCTGCAAGTAGATTGCCGTCACGACCTTGTAGGATGTAGTATGGTTGGGCATTTACGCCGAAACGTGTCAATGCGTAGTGCGAATTGATTTTTCCTAAACTCTTCAATACTTTGCCACTGTCGGTTGTAACCCACTCGCTCTCCGGCAACACCATCTTATCGTCCGTATAGAGGGCAACGATAACATACTCGTCGCGGAGAATCTGCTGAACACCGGCATCCGACCATACGCGAGCCTCCATTTCGCGGCAATTTACGCAACCGTGACCCGTAAAGTCGATAAATATAGGCTTATTGACTTTGCGTGCATAGACCTCTGCCTCCTCCAAATCGAAAAATCCCTGCAAGCCGTGTGGTAGGTGCAGTACCTCGCCATATTTTACGCTCTCTGCCGATGTGCTGTTTGCAGATACAGCAGTGCTATTTCCTCCCAGAACGAAATCCTGTGACGAGAGAGGTGGCAGATATCCCGACAATGCTTTGAGCGGAGCGCCAAACATTCCCGGTATGAGATAGACGACGAACGAGAATACTACAATAGCCAACGAAAGACGTGTTACGCTGACGTGCGTTACTTCGCTGTCGTGTGCAAAACGCAACTTGCCGAGCAGATAGAGTCCCAGCAGCGAGAATACCACAATCCAAATTGCAAGATATACCTCACGGTCAAGTAGTTGCCAATGGTAAACTTGGTCTGCCGTACTGAGGAATTTGAATCCCAAAGCGACCTCGATAAAGCCCAATACGACCT
>JAFVXS010000248.1 GCA_017501025.1 Alistipes sp. | reverse complement strand
TTATGGGTAGTGCATCGTTCTTCGAGTTGCAGGATGCAACAGGCCGTGTTCAGGTCTATATTCGTCGTGACGATGTATGTCCCGAAGGCGACCCTACACTCTATAACACCGTATTCAAGAAGCTGTTAGATATCGGCGATTTTGTGGGTATTGAGGGCTTTGCTTTCCGAACAAATACGGGCGAGTTGTCGGTACATTGTCGTCGCTTTACGGTTTTGTCGAAATCTATCCGTCCGCTCCCTATCGTTAAGGAGAAGGATGGTCAGGTATTCGACGCTTTGACCGACCCGGAGGTGCGTTATCGTCAGCGTTATGTCGATTTGGTTGTCAATCCGAAGGTGCGTGACGTCTTTGCAAAACGTGCAAAGATTATCTCGGTAATGCGTGACTACTTCAACGCTCACGGCTGTTTGGAGGTTGAGACACCAATTCTGCAACCTATTCCGGGTGGTGCATCGGCTCGTCCGTTTACGACACATCACAACGCATTGGATATCGATTTCTATATGCGAATTGCTACGGAGTTGTATCTCAAACGTCTTATCGTTGGAGGCTTCGACGGTGTCTATGAGTTTGGCAAGAACTTCCGTAACGAGGGTATGGACCGTACTCACAATCCGGAGTTTACCTGTATGGAGATATATATTGCCTACAAGGACTATCGCTGGATGATGGAGTTCACCGAGAATATGTTGGAGCGTATCGCATTGGAGGTAAACGGTACTACCGATGTAGAGATTGATGGTAAGACTATCTCGTTTAAGGCTCCATTCCGTCGTGTGACGATGACCGAAGCTATCCTCGAAAAGACGGGATACGATATTACGGGTCAGAGCGAGGAGCAACTTCGTGAGGCTTGCCAGCGTCTGAATGTGGAGGTTGATGCAACTATGGGTAAGGGCAAACTTATCGACGCTATCTTTGGCGAGTACTGCGAGGGCGACCTTATTCAGCCAACCTTCGTTTGTGACTACCCAATCGAGATGTCGCCATTGTGCAAGCGTCACCGCGACAATCACGACCTTACCGAGCGTTTCGAGTTGTTTGTTGCCGGCAAGGAGTTGTGTAATGCCTACTCGGAGTTGAACGACCCTATCGACCAGTTGGAGCGTTTTCAGGAGCAGATGCGTCTGTCGGAGCGAGGCGATGATGAGGCTATGTTTATCGATATGGACTTCGTTCGTGCCTTGGAGTATGGTATGCCAAACTGCTCCGGTATGGGTATGGGTATCGACCGTCTTACAATGTTTATGACAGGTCAGTCGTCGATTCAGGATGTATTGTTCTTCCCTACGATGCGTCCGGAGAAGAAGCCACAGGTCGATGCTGCCGAGAAGTATATCGAAATCGGTGTTCCTGCGGAGTGGGTTGAGGTTATTCAGAAGATGGGCTACGTTACAGTTGATTCGCTGAAAAAGCTCTCGGCCGGTAAGTTCTTCAACGACCTTTGCGGATTCAACAAGAAGAATAAACTCGGCTTGAAAGCCCCTTCGATGGAGGATGTTAAGCGTTGGTGCGAAGAGTAATGTACCACACAGATTGAAATTATTGTTTAATTCAAAAAATAGAGAAAATTATGAGAAAGAAAATCGTTGCAGGTAACTGGAAGATGAACACCCTCCCAGCCGAGGGCGTTGAGTTGGCAAAGAACGTTGTAGCAGGTCGCTCGGAGGTTTGCTCGTGCGTAAACTTCATCGTTTGCCCTCCATTTACACACATTGCACAGGTTGTTGAGGCGGTTAAGGGTTCCGATATCGCAGTTGGTGCACAGGATTGTGCTACCGAG
>JAFVXS010000247.1 GCA_017501025.1 Alistipes sp. | reverse complement strand
TGCCCTATGCGTTGTCGCAACATCTGCACTTGACGGCTCTCTTCATCGGTATCCGAGAAGAGGTTGATGTTCATATTGAGGTGTAAGGTGTCGGGACGGCGACTCTTCTTGCGTTCTGCACTGATGCAGGTGTTGAGTGATATGCGATATATCCACGAGCGGATATTGCATTCGCCACGAAACGAGGAGAATCCTTGCCATAGAGATATAAGTATCTCCTGAAAAAGCTCCTCGACTTCGTCCTTGTCTTTGGAGAACATATAACAGACCGTGTAGATTGTGGTCTTATGCTCCCGTACAATTTTTGTAAATTCTGCTTCTTGATTTTTCATTGTTTTGGGTTTTGTTCCGTCTATTAGACGCACATCACTATCACAAAACTACAAAAATAGTCTTGAATTTTAATATTTTTTTGCGAAATACTCTCTTTTGGAGGGTTGTCGATGGCACAAAAATACAATATAAACTACGTCTGTATATGGTTGCAGCCACGATTTTCCACCATTTTTAGCGGATAAAAAGTGTTGCAGGTGTGTTTGTTTTGAAAAATTTTTATATATTTGTGACCGATTGAGGTTAAATAGGTATAAATACCTACTGAAAGTAGTGACAAAAATTGTATTTTTGTCCAAATTTAATCTAAACTTTATGGCAGAATTTACACCTACAAAGTATCGCCTGATGTGCGTTGCAAATGGCGAAGAGTTTGAAGATAAGGGCTGGTCGCTCGACTATGAGTGTTGCGACAAACCTTCGTTAATCCGAGCAATTTATGACAAGCGTCAAATTACGCTCCACGAGGGCGATTGCGGATTGTATAAGTTCCGCGATTGGTTGCCTATGCGACGTATGCTCAAATGCTCGGCATCGCCCGTGACATACAAGAGCGAGGGCTTGGCAGCGGCTCTCGGATTGGACAACCTCTATATTACCTTCAACGGATATTTCCCTGAAAAGGGTGCCAATATGGTAACCTGCTCGTTCAAAGAGACCGAGGCATACAGCGTATGTGCCAGAACATCTGCCGACGAGAAACGTGTGTTGGTTGTTGCCTCTGCCGGAAATACAGCTCGTGCTTTTGCAAAGGTCTGTTCGGATAATAATATTCCGCTTTTGTTGGCCGTTCCCGAAGATAATCTTGATGCTTTGTGGTTCGAGCAGCCTCTCAACGATTGTGTGAAGTTGATTGCCAGCGAACGTGGTGCAGACTACTTCGATGCTATCAATTTGAGCAATATAGCCCTCAAATCGCCTAAATTCTATGCCGAAGGCGGAGCGAAGAATATCGCACGTCGTGACGGTATGGCAACCACCGTATTGTCGGCAGCAACGACTATCGGCCGTATTCCGGATTACTACTTCCAGGCGGTAGGTAGTGGTACGGGTGCTATCGCTGCGTGGGAGGCCAATATGCGACTTATTGAGGATGGCCGTTTTGGCGATACGGTGATGCGTTTGATGGTTTCGCAAAATGCACCATTTTTACCGATGTACGAGGCTTGGAAGGCCGATGCGCGTGCAATGTTGCCGTATGATGACGACCAGGCTCGTCGCGATGTCGAGGAGATTGATGCAAAGGTTTTGTCGAACAGAAAACCACCATACGGTATTTGCGGCGGTCTCTACGATGCGTTGAAAGCAACTAATGGTACAATTCTTATGGCAACAAATTTGCAGGCTCGTAAT
>JAFVXS010000246.1 GCA_017501025.1 Alistipes sp. | reverse complement strand
GCTATGGCGTTGTAGAGCGTTATGGTGTTGAGCGGTGTCACCTCCAAACCATAACCGTAGGCAAGACGACAGAGTGTTGAGCCCGACCAATTTATTCGCTTCTCGTACGAAGGCATCAGAGGCTGTACGCTGCCAAACTCCTCGAAACCGACCCGCTCGTGGAGGTGCAGGCGTTTCAGAGCATCGACATAGCGTTGCGGATTATCCTTGTAGTATTCGTTCACCGCTTTGGCAAAATAGACGTTTGCCGACTCTGCAAATGCCGTTTCGAGCGTAATGCGACCCTTGGTCGGCTTGCCGATAGGGTGCGAATCCTGTATTTTGCTATGGTTCGTAACCTTCACTATGCCTCCCAAACCGGAGTGATACCGTTTCATCGGCGACATCTTTGCATCGTCGAGCAGCGTGATTGTCGTAGCGAGTTTTATGGTCGAACCGGGCTCCATACGTCCTCCGATAGCGTAGTTTCGACCCTCGAAGTACTCGCCATCCGCTCCTCGTTCCAGATTGACCATTGCCAAAATATCGCCCGTTGCACACTCCATAACGATTGTTGTACCCCAAATACCGGCGTGCTTTGCAAGCGATTCACGCAAGGCTCTGTCGGCAACATCCTGAACATCGATATCGAGTGTTGTGACGATGTCCATACCATTTACGGCACTCTTCGGACGATGCTCTCGGTCGGTATAGGTGGCGTAGAAGTTACGGGCAACATACTGCACCCAATCGTAGCCATCTTCGCCCGCCAACGAGTCGCGATAGGCGTACTCGATACCGTATGGGCTTTTGCGGTCGGTGCGTCCGATGACACGACGGGCAAGATTGCCTTGCGGATAGATTCGCGAATCGATACGCTCGTGCAACATCACCGTACCGAGCGAGCCGTTGAGTATCGGATATGTCGAGAGAACCTCCCACTCGTTGTCATCGACCTCGCCAAATAGTTTTGTCGAGGTGTGGGTGCGTTTTGTGGTGTATAATTTCTTTACAGAGTCGCAATTTTTAATGCCGAACATCTCCTCGAAAAAGCCCTTCGAGTAGCGAACCGTAGTCGTACCTGTCTCAATCTGCTTGCGTGAAGAGCGTTGTAACGACTTCATCTGTGCAAAGTACTCCTTCGCTTTGCGTACTCCGAAGTGGCGTTCCAACATCTTTGCAAGCGAATCGGCCTCGTCCAGAAATCGCTCGGTGTTGTCGAAACCCTCGCTGCCGAAGTCGATGGCGATGGAGTTGCGGAATATGGAGGTTGCCAAGACCTGACCGTCGCGTGAGAGTATCGAGCCACGTCGCGAGCGTACGGTGCGTTTCGTGATAATACTCTTGTGCAGACGCTCCGATACGGTGGCGATTGTCGAGTCGGCATACTGAATCCACACCAATCGTCCGAAGATGACGAAGGTGATGAGGACCAAAGCCAGATGAATCCACTTCATTCTGCCGATGATATCTGCCTGTATCCGCTTTTTGAGTTCGTTCATCGCTCCTCCTCCTTTACGATGGTGATAGGTTTTTTGGGGTCGGTCAAATCCAACCCTCGCTCCTTGATACTGCGAACGATAGCCGAGTGCGAGGTGCGGGCATTTCGCTCTTCGGTCATTCGCCACGACTTTTCGCGTAGCAGACCTACCTCTTTGGCGAGGCGGTTGCGTGTGATTTCGAGGTGCAGCGACGAGAAGATGATAACGATACCTGCCAGATAGAGCATTGCGATATAGAGCAGATAGTTGTAGCCGCCCTTCATACGCTCACGCACCAAAATCTCGCCCGAGAAGATTGCTCCAAGCGTGCTAATCCACTTTGGGGTATTGCTCTCTGCCTCCGCCTCGTCCTCCGCCTCATCATCTGTCGATGCGGTGTCGTCTGCGGCGATACGGTCAATCTCTTCGCGTACGGTGCGACGGATTATCTCCTGCTGCTCACGTTCGCGAATCTCCTCGGCAGAGTCGGTCAAAAATTCGTTATCGTCGTATCGGCTCATAGTTGTTCTTTCATCGATTAAAGTTTCTCGGCAGCACGCATCTTTGCCGAACGCGAACGAGGGTTGCGTTCAATCTCTTCGGCTGTCGGCACAACGGCTTTGCGTGTAATGACCTCGAAAGGCACTTCTCGTCGTCCGAAAAAGTCCTCTTTTATGGCTCCTGCCGTATTACCGCTACGCAGGAAGTTCTTTACGATGCGGTCTTCGAGCGAGTGGTATGCAATCACAACAAGTCGTCCGCCCGGTCGCAACACTTTCAGACTCTGTTCGAGAGCCATCTTCAAAGCCTCCATCTCGCCATTGACCTCGATGCGGAGTGCCTGAAAGAGCTTTGTGAGGAACTTCGCCTCGTCGTGCTTTGGGGTGCAACGCTCGACGGCACGGCACAACTGCTGCGTTGTGCGGATAGGCTCTACGGCACGACTACGGGCTATGCACGAGGCTATCTTCCACGTTGTCTGCAACTCGCCATATTGGGCAAAGATTTCGCTCAACTCCTCCTCCGAGCGATTGTTTACCACATCGGCAGCACTCTCGCCACCACGCTGATTCATTCGCATATCGAGTGGTGCATCGCTGCGGAACGAGAAGCCTCGCCACGCTGCATCGAAGTGGTGCGACGATACGCCCAAATCGGCCAATATGCCATCCACCTGCTCTACGCCACGTAGTCGCAGGGCGGAACGCAGCCAGCGGAAGTTGCTCTCGACGTAGTGGAAACGTTCATCATCGGGAGCATTTGCCTTTGTGTCGCTATCTTGGTCGAAACTGTAAAGTCTGCCACTGCTACCCAACTGCTCCAATATGGCACGTGAGTGACCGCCTCCGCCGAATGTCAAATCGACGTAGGTGCCATCCCCCTTGATATTGAGCAGGTCGATAGCTTCGTTAAGCAGTACGGGTGTGTGGTAGTTCGACATCGTATATCTCTACTCTTTGCTTCGTACAATACGCACCGTTTCGGGTGTTGTCTGACTGATAAGGTTACGCTCCGATTCGGCATACTTTGCCAAACACTCCGGATTGTGGTGGTGTATGGTCAGCAGCTCGACATTTGCATTGATTGTCGCATCGAAACCCTCGCCTTGCAATGCTTGAACAGCCTCTGTAAGGTGCCAACTCTCCTCGGTACACAGACTCAACGCTACCGCAGTGTTGTGGATGAGGTTGGTCTTGATGCGGAAACGCTCCAAAATCGAAAATACTATCGGGAATCGCTCCTCCAACACGAACGACAAGTCACGCGAACGCAGTGTTAAGAGCGATTGGTTGCGTTTCAGGATGATAATCGGTGTGGTGACATTCGCAGCCTCTGCATCGATGCGTGTACCTGCGGCACTCTTATCCGAAAATGGGCGGACATAGAGCGGAATCTGCTTGTTTTGGAGCGGCTTTATGGTCTTTGGGTGGATAATCTGGGCACCGCTGTAAGCCAACTCGATGGTATCGACGTAGTTGAGGAAGTCTATCTTCTTTGCATCTTCAAAAATTTTTGGGTCGGCATTCAGAATACCGGCAACATCCTTCCATACGGTCATCGATTCGGCATCGAGAATATGTGCTACAACTGCTGCCGAGTAGTCCGAGCCCTCACGTCCGAGGGTCGTCGTCGAGCCATCGGCTGCCGAGCCTATAAAACCCTGTCCGATAAATACTCGTGCCATAGAGCCTGCAACCTCGCGTCGCAACAGCGGAGCCGACTCATCCATCAGCACATTTGCATCCTTGTGGCGGAACTGCGTAACAAAGCAGCGTCGCATATCAATCCAATGGTTTGCTACGCCCACTGATGCCAACCACTCCGAAATTATGGTTGTCGAGATAAGCTCGCCAAATGCCACCGTGCGGTCGTAACGCTCCTCGGCACGCGATGCGTCGAACGGCACGCTCTCGATAAAACGGTGCAACTCGGCAATCAGTGACTCCACCTGTGGTATGGTGTGTTGCTCGCCATAGAGGTCGTCGATAATCGCCTGATGATAGGCTGTGATACTCTCTATTTCGCCCTTTGCAGCCTCTATATTGCCGTCACGATACGCCTCGAAGACACGCTCCAAAGCATTTGTGGTCTTGCCCATAGCCGAGACGATGACGAACAACTCGCTCTCGCCCTCGATAATCTTGTGCAGGTTGCGAACTCCTGCTGCATCTTTTACGGATGCACCTCCGAATTTGTAAACTTTCATCTGTGGTGTTACTCGATTTTGCGATATTTTGTATCGGTGTTCTCGAAGATAAAGGCGAAGATATCGCTCATCTCTTCGATTCGTTTCTGTGTAGGTTTGCCCGCTCCGTGACCTGCGTCGGTCTCGATGCGGATAAGCGTAGGTCGTTCGCCCGCCTGTGCAGCTTGCAATGTTGCTGCAAATTTGAACGAGTGAGCCGGAACAACACGGTCGTCGTGGTCGCCCGTTGTGATAAGGGTTGCAGGGTACTCTACACCCTCACGCAAGTTGTGGAGTGGCGAGTACTTTATGAGATAGTTGAACTGCTCCTCGACATCCGACGAGCCATACTCAACCACCCAGCCGTGTCCGATGGTGAAGCGGTGGTAACGCAACATATCCAATACGCCTACCTGCGGAATGGCTACGGCATAGAGATCGGGACGTTGTGTCATACAGGCACCCACCAGCAGACCTCCGTTCGAGCCTCCGGCGATAGCCAACTTCTTCGACGAGGTATAACCCTTTGCGATAAGGTGTTCGGCAGCGGCGATAAAGTCGTCAAACACATTCTGCTTATTCTCCAACATACCTCCCTTATGCCAAGCCTCGCCATACTCGTTGCCGCCACGCAGATTTACTACGCAATAGATGCCGCCCTGCTCCATAAATGCCGCCATAGCTGATGAGAATGAAGGCGTAAGGCTGATTTGGAAACCACCGTAACCATAGAGGTAGCAAGGGTTTTTGCCATTGAGTTTGATATCCTTTTTGTGCGACACGAACATCGGAATACGGGTCTTGTCTTTGCTCTCGAAGAATATCTGCTCGGTAACGTAGTTCGAAGTGTCGAACTTCACCTGCGATGGGGCATAGAGAGTCGATTTGCCGCTCTCGATGTCGTAGTGATAGATATTTCCCGGAGGGGTGTAGTTTGTTACGGTGTAGTAGCAATCCTTATCCTCGCGTTCGCCGTCGAAACCACCCACCGAGCCGATAATAGGTAACACTACGGCACGAATGATACGACCGTTGCGATCCATCTGCAATACCTGATTTTGGGCATCGACCAGATAGTGTGCAAAGAGATAGTCGCCTACGGTGCTGACACCCTCCAACAACGACTCGCTCTCGGCAATAACCTCCTTAATCTCCTTTGTTCGCAGATTGATGCTCAACAGACGATAATTTGGGGCACCCTCGTTGGTCATCACAAGAGCCACATCGTCGTAGCAGTCCAAAATAGAGTAGTCGTAATCCCACCCTTTGAAGAGGACCTTGAAACGACCTACGCCCTTTTTGCGGTAGAGAATTTGTGAGCCCGAAGTGCCTGCCGATGATTGGATGAACTCCCAGCGGTCATCCTCGCTCGCACCTCCCGAGTGGTAGTGGAGTGGATTTGCAGGGTCTGCAAAAATTAGTTTGTCATCCTTTTGCTGTGTTCCTATGCGGTGGAAATACACCTTCTGATTTGTGTTTTGAGCCGAATACATAGCTCCCGAAGGCTCGTCGTAGGCACTATAATAGAAGCCCTTGCCATCCTTTGTCCACGAAACGCCCGAAAATTTCACCCACTTGATATGGTCGGGGAGAAGCTCGCCCGTCTTGGTGTCCTTCACAAAAATCTCCACCCAATCCGAGCCAGCCGATGCAAGCGAGTAGGCGAATAGCGAGCCATCTTTGGTAAACGAAGCCGAGTGCAACGCCACCGTACCGTTCTCCGAGAGAGTGTTAGGGTCGAAAAATACCTCCTCTTCACACCCCTCGTCGAGCGAATGACGACGATAGATTACGCTCTGATTCTGCAATCCGCTGTTTCGGGAGATGTAGTACCAATCGCCACTCTTTACGGGTGCACTCTGCGTAGGGTAGTCCAACAATGCAGTGAGTCGGTCGCGAATCTTGTCGCGACAATCGATATCTGCCAGATAGTCGAACGTAACCTTATTCTGCTGACGTACCCACTCGGCAGTACGCTCGCTCGTATCATCCTCCAACCAGCGATAAGGGTCGGCAACGATAGTGCCGAAGTAGTTGTCCGAAACCTCCTCTTTGGCGGTTTGCGGATATTCAATCTCTGTTCTCATACACATTCCGATAACGTAGCCGATGCCGTATCCGACAACGAAGCAGGTGCCGATAATAGCGGCTATCAGTGCAATTTGTCTAAATTTCATACTCGTTCAAATGGGTTTAACGGAGCAAAGTTACTAAAATTTATATAAATTTTAAGAAAAAATAACTATCTTTGTGCAAAGAGACGTGTAATTTATTTAGGCATAAAAATATGGAGAGTAAATTTTTAACCTTACAACAGACTATCGAACAGGCTTGGGTAAATCGCGAAATGCTTGAACGCGACGATGTTAAGGATGCAATTCGTCGGGTAGTCGAGGCTGTCGATAAGGGAGTGTTGCGATGTGCCGAGCCGCTTGCCGATGGCTCTTGGCAGGTGAATGAGTGGGTGAAGAAGGCGATAATTCTCTACTTCCCTATCCAAAAGATGCGTACTATGCGTGCGGGAGAGTTGGAGTGGTACGATAAAATGGAACTGAAACACGACTTCCATCAGCTCGGAGTGCGTGCAGTGCCCCACGCCGTAGCTCGTTACGGAGCATTTATAGCGCCATCGGTGGTCTTGATGCCGTCGTATGTCAATATCGGTGCTTATGTCGATCGCGGTACGATGGTCGATACTTGGGCAACCGTAGGCTCGTGTGCCCAAATCGGCAAAAATGTGCATCTTTCGGGCGGAGTAGGTATCGGTGGCGTTTTGGAACCTGTGCAGGCTGCTCCCGTAATTATCGAGGACAACTGCTTTATCGGCTCGCGTGCCATTGTGGTTGAGGGGGCTCATATCTGCCGCGAGGCGGTTATCGGCTCGAATGTGGTAATCACCGGCTCAACTCATATTATCGATGTAACAGGCTCGGAACCCGTAACTTATAAAGGCTACGTTCCACCTCGCTCTGTCGTTATCGCAGGCACTTATCCGAAAGAGTTCCCTTGTGGTACCTACAATGTTGCTTGTGCTCTTATTATTGGTCAGCGTAAAGAATCGACCGATAAGAAGACAACTTTGAATGAGGCATTAAGGGATTTTGCAGTATCTGTCTAAATCGATTTTATAAGGTCTTTGCTTCCTTCGTACGGGTTTGCTGCGATGGTCACATACAGAGAGTATGCTCCCACCGCCCCAATCCCGAGAGCGTTGCAAAGCCTCTTCTAAAATCGATTTAGGGGTTGAGGTATAAGCTCTTTGCCTCCTTCGTACGGGTTTGTTGCGATGGTCAAGTGGGCTTTGCCCACGGGTCGCCGCAATAGGACAAATAGGACAGCTAGGACTACTAGGACGGGCGACCAAAGGCGGCGCCGCAATAGGGAGATTAGGGAATTTAAGGAGTTTAGGGAGTTTAGGGAGAGCGACCACGGCGGCAGCCGAGAATAAGGTCAAGTAAAGTCGGGTAAGGTCAGATAAGGTCGAGTAAGGGCGGCTGCCGAAAACGCCATTAACAGCCTTTAATCACCTTTAATCACCCTTTTCGGCGAAGCTGTTGCCGCAAAAAATAAAAAAAAGTATGATTTACCACTTCGATACACTTCAATCAACCAACGATGAGGCCCGCGATTTTCGCTATTCGGAGGGCGATATCATCGTTGCCCGACGACAGACTGCGGGGCGTGGTCAGCGGGGTCATTCGTGGGAGAGTGTTGCGGGCGAAAATCTCACATTTTCGATGGTGCTGACGCCTACATTTTTGCCCACTACGGAGCAGTTTAAGTTGTTGCAAACCATAGCATTATCGCTCTGTGATATCTTCGCGGAGTACGGTCTCGAAACCTCCGTAAAATGGACCAACGATATCTACGTCGGCGACAACAAAATCGTGGGTATTCTTATCGAACATCAGTCGATTTCGGCAATACTGCAACGCACGATTGTCGGCATCGGAATAAATGTCAATCAGCAAAGTTTTTCGGATGCTCTGCCCAACCCGACCTCTATGGCGTTGGAGTTGGGACGAAGACTCGATTTGGAGGAGGTTTTATGCTGCTTCCAGCGAGCTTTTACACGGCGTTACGATGCTCTGAAAGCGGACGATGCGGCAACCCTTTGCGAGGAGTACAATTCGCGACTCTATCGACGAGGCATAAAGGCTCCGTATCGACGTGCCGACGGAACACCGTTCGAGGGTCGGCTCTGTGAGGTTATGCCGCACGGAGAACTTATCATCGAGAGCGATGCCTATGGGCGAGAGTCGTTCCTTTTCAAAGAGATAGAGTTCGTAATTGGCGGGCAAAAATCGTAAAAAACGGAGAAAACGGGCGAATGTAATGTAAAATTGTTATGAAAATAACAATATCGCAAAAAAATTATTATATTTGCACGAATTTAGTACATCTGCGAGCAAACAACGCAAAAACATATATAAGTTATGGCTAATTTACCATCGAATTTGAAGTACTCCAACGACCACGAGTGGTGTCGTGTGGAGGGCGAGTATGCCTATATCGGCATTACAGATTTTGCCCAGAGCGAGTTGGGCGATATCGTATTTGTGGACATCCCTACCGAGGGCGAGACTTTGGCTGCCGGCGATGTTTTCGGAACAATCGAGGCTGTCAAGACCGTATCGGATGCTTTTACTCCTGTATCGGGCACGGTTGAGGAGGTTAATGCTGCAATCGATGCCGACCCTGCATTGGTCAATAGTGACCCATACGGCGAGGGTTGGATGATTAAGGTGCGTATGTCGGATGCGTCGGAGGTTGAGGCTCTGATGTCGGCAGAGGACTATGCTGCTTTCATTGCAAAATAGCGGATTGAAATTTTCAAACAATTCTAAAATATCAAAAAGTTATGTCAAAAGTTACAGTTGTAGGTGCAGGTATGGTTGGTGCAACCTGTGCTAATGTATTGGCTTGCCGCGGTATTGCGAGCGAAGTTGTTTTGGTAGATATCAAAGAGGGTCTCTCCGAGGGTAAGATGTTGGATATGTTCCAGGCATCGGCTACCATCGGTTACAAGACCAAGTTGGTAGGTGTAACTGCTCTCGATGCAGAGGGTTACAAGGCAACCGCAAACTCGGATGTTATCGTTATCACTTCGGGTATTCCTCGTAAGCCGGGTATGACTCGTGAGGAGCTGATCGGTATCAACGCAAAGATTGTTAAGGGTGTTGTTGAGAACGCTATCAAGTGGTCGCCAAAGGCTATCTTCGTTATCATCTCGAACCCTATGGATACAATGACCTACCTTGCATTGAAGGCTTCGGGTGTTGCAAAGCGTCGCATTATCGGTATGGGTGGTGCATTGGATTCGTCGCGTTTCCGTTGCTACCTCTCGAAGGCTTCGGGTGCCGGTATTCAGGATATCGATGGTATGGTTATCGGCGGTCACGGCGATACTACTATGATTCCTCTCGTATCGAAGGCTTCGATTAAGGGTGTGCCTGTAACAAAGCTCATCTCGAAGAAGAAGTTGGAGCAGGTTGCTGCCGACACTATGGTTGGTGGTGCTACCCTTACAAAGATGTTGGGTACTTCGGCTTGGTATGCACCGGGTGCAGCGGGAGCATCGGTTGTTGATGCTATCGTAAACGACACCAAGGCTATCGTTCCTTGCTCGGTATTGCTCGAAGGCGAGTATGGTCAGGAGGATATCTGCTTGGGCGTACCTGTTGTATTGGGTAAGAAGGGTGTTGAGAAGATTGTTAAGATCGACCTCACCGATGACGAGAAGGCGAAGTTCGCTGCATCGGCTGACGCAGTACGTGCCGTAAATGGTGCTTTGTACGAAATTGGTGCTTTGTAGTATCGGGCTTTTGTAAAATAGGATTGGGGAGCAGTTTCGGTTGCTCCCCAATCTATTTTTATATATATGTATATAAGGGGTGTTAGGGGCGTTAGAGCCGTTAGAGGCGTTAGCGGTGTTTCCCGCCGCCGACCTTATCTGACCTTAAAAGACCTTACTTGACCTTATTTGACCCTATCCTCGGCGGCTTTGGTCGCCCTCTCTGAACTCTCTGAACTCTCTAAATTCCCTAAACTCTCTAAACTCCCTAAACTCCCTTCGCAGTGACATACCTACCTCACCACATAGCTCTTCTGCTCTATGTGGCGATAGTACTGCTGAATATAGGCCTTGATGCGTTGCTCGGTTTGGGCGAGTGCTGCCGAGTCGGGCTGCTCCGTAGCGATTTGGCTGCCGTCGGCTGTTCGCACCTCCTCGATTTTGTCGTTGTTGAAGATGTAGGAGTATGACTCATCAAATGCTTTGAAGAGCTCGTTATCCCACACCACAACCTCTTTGAAGCGACTCTCACTATTCAAATCGCGACCGTATGCGAAATATGGCTTGGCATACCCCATCAGACCGAGCAGAGTCGGCATAAGGTCGATTTGCGATGCGGGGGCAGTATATCGTCCCTGCAACGAGCCATCGCCCTTGTATATAAAGCCGATGACGTGCAAATCACCCGGCGATAGTTGAGTCAGTTCGTCGTAACGTTCGCACGATACGTGGTCGGCAACAAATAGAAATATTGTACGCTTAAACCACTCCTCCGAGCGATACTTCTCAAACCAATTACGGAGTGTTCGGTCGAGATATGCGGCACAAGGTTGCATAGGGGTCTTGCCCTGTGGCAAAATAGCTTTCCAATCGTCGGGAGTGACAAACGGATGGTGCGACGTGGTGGTAAATATCGAGGCGAGGAATGGCTCCTGCATTTGACCAATCTCTTCGCCCATAAAGTCTATAAAGCGGTGGTCCCAGATGCCCCAATAGCCATCGAAGTCATCTGTTCCATACCGAGCCTCGTAATCCTCCTTGCTGACACATCGCGTGAAGCCTGCCGAGAGAGCATAGGCATCGAAACCCATCGAGCCACGCTCCGAGCCGCAGAAGAAGGTTGTTGAGTAGCCCTCGTCTGCAACTATTTTTGGCAGGGGGCGGCTCTCTCCGAGCGATTCACTCATCAGCACAAACGGCTTATCGAGCGACGGAATGGATGCCCACACCGAGGGCAGCGCCTGAATCGAGCGTTTTCCGTTGGCATACATCCGCTCGAAGCAGAGGCTGTGCTGCATAAGCGAGTCGAGGAATGGTGTGTAGCCCTCTTTCGGCTCTCCCTCTCGCGAATAGATATCGGGACGCAGTAGGGCGGAGTGCTCTGCCGACATACTCTCCAATACCATCACAACGATATTCGGGCGCTCTGTCCCATAGAATGACGAGCCATCGTCGCTCGGTGCGGGGTAGTGGTATGGCTGATAGATTTGCGAGAGTTCAGCCTCGTCGAAGTATTGCGGAACGGCAACTTTGCTGTCGCCTGCGGTACGGATAATGCAGAACGGATTGCTCAATACTATATTGGCTTTGGCTCCCGTACGGGCAAATTTCAGCGAATATGGGATAGCCGTCGGACGTGCCATACGGGTCCAGCCGCCACGAATACCTCCTATGGCGATGGCAACTACCACCAACAACAGCAGTAGCGAGCCGATATAGTAGTAGATACCGCGAAGTAGTACCATCGGCACCTTATTGCGACGATATGCCCACCCAACTACGAGAATCAGGGCGATGCCGATTGCTACCAAGTGCAGATTTTCGATGGCAAATTTGCCTATGAGTTGTAGCGAGTTGGAGTTGTCGGCAAAGAATATCTCTTCGGCAGTAAATCGCTTCTGAACATAGCGAAAGTAGATTGCATCGGCAAAATTTACAGCCACACATATCGCCACAACGACCATATAGCAGCCGAACATTGCGTTGCGATACCACCTCTCGCTGCGAATTTTCAGCGGTAGAAATGCCATCAATGCCCACAAGCTGAACGCATAGGCTATCGATATCGTATCGAAACGCAGACCTCCGACCACTAAATCCCATATCTCACTCCCCTCAAACTCCCCGAAAGCAGAGAGATTGTAGAGTGTGAAGACAATACGACACACCATAAACAGTGCATAGATAAGCACTATGCGGTATATGTTCCACAACGGATATGGTAGTTGTGACTCGTTCAGGCGACTCATCATTCGAATTTATTAAAGAGTGTATATGCTCTCTGTTTTTGGTTACTCGCACGCTTTAAGCGACATATCGAGCGACTTGATTTGGTGGGTCAAAGCACCAACAGAGATAAAATCGACACCCGTTTCGGCATAGTCACGCAGCGTGTCGAGTGTGATACCGCCACTCGATTCGGTTTGGCAACGACCCGCCACCTTCTCGACAGCCAAACGTGTCTGCTCAACCGAGAAGTTGTCGAACATAATACGGTCGCAACCGCCCGCAGCAAAGACCTCGTCGATATTTTCGAGCGTACGCACCTCGCACTCGATTGGGATGTTTTTGTTACGCTCGGCGAGATATTGTTTTGCTCCGCTTACCGCCTGACGCACACCTCCTGCAAAGTCGATGTGGTTATCTTTGAGCAGAATCATATCGAAGAGGCCGATACGGTGATTTTCGCCACCGCCAATCTTTACCGCCATCTTGTCCAATACTCGCATACCTGGAGTTGTTTTGCGGGTATCGAGAACTTTGGTGTGGAGGTCGGCAATGCGGTCGGCATAGATTGCGGTCTGCGTTGCTACGCCACTCATTCGCTGCATAACATTGAGCAGAATACGCTCTGCCTGCAACAACGACTGCAAACGACCCTCGACATAGAATGCCACATCTCCCGGCTTTACACGGTCGCCATCCGCAAGAATCTTCTCAATCTGCACCGAACTGTCGAGACGACTCAAAATACGCTCGGCAACTTCGATACCGGCAATAATACCCTCCTCCTTGCAGAGCAGACGCATACGTCCGCGTTCGGTCGCAGGGATACAACACAATGAGGTGTGGTCGCCATCGCCCAAATCCTCCTCGATAGCCAACTCTATCAGCTTATCGACGTATGGGATATACTCGCTACGCATTTTACTTCTCCTCCTCTTCAAGTTCTATCGATGTGTCGATTGTTGCGTGGTAAACAGCTCCTGCAAAGTTTACGTCAAACTCCAATTTAAGACCCGTATCGGAGAAGTTACCCTTTACGTTGTGCATAGTGTAGTCTGTTCGCTCAACACCGCCTACTTGTGGAACAACTTGTGCCTCGTTGAATACCCACGAGTTGTAGAGAGGGTCGGTTGTGTCGCCCTTGTGGTCGTAGAGCTTAAAAGGAAGGTTTAACAACATAAAGTTTACCGAAGGCATCATCGGAACAAACTGAATACCCTTCAACTCGAACGACAACGAACTCTTTGTAACGTCGTCCTGAATAATTCTAACCTCGATTTGGTCCTCAAACTTAACATCGGTTGTGGTGTTTACCGTAACGGCGACAGCATCGAGCGTACGCTCCCACTTTTGGTTAGGACCATCATCCTTCATACATCCTACGGCCGCAAAGAGTGCTGCGGCAATCAAAAGAATCTTTTTCATAGCTTTTCAAAAATTTATTATCAATAACTCTATACTTATTCACTTCGGTTTGCGAACAACTCAATCGAGGCTCTGATGCCTACGGTCAGAGGTCGTCCGCATTGTAAAAATCTGTTACTCATCGACTCGAAATAGAAGGTGTCGTAGCGAGCGTCTGTCAGATTTCGAGCCCATATCTCTACCGCCCAATTTGCTCCGTTAAGGCGTGCCGAGGCATCGACCAAAGCATAGAACGGCTGCGAGAAGTCGTTGCGTTCGTTCCAATATATGCGACCTGCTCCGTTGAGCGATATGCCCAACTCTACCGAATCCAACCACTCGGAACGTAGTGGTATCCGATAGTTCAGACGAGCAGTGAGGGTGTGTTGTGGTGCGTATGGCACAAACTCTCCCTGATAGTCGTTTTTGCCACTTACGAAGCGGCGGAAACGTGCATCGGTAAAGCCATACGAAGCGGCGATGGCTACGTTCTTGTGAGGTTGCCACTTCAAAGCCGCCTCCACGCCTACGCTGCGTGAGCGTCCTGCATTGGTCATCATTCGTCCCGTAGTAGTACCTGCGGGGAATACGGTCAGCTGTTGGTCGAAACACTCTATCCAGAATAACGTAATATCGGATGAAAATTGTGCATCGCGACTCTCAAAATGTCCGCCCAACTCGATATTCCAACTCTCCTCGGGCTTATATTTTATGATATTTTCGACATCGAGGTCGGCAGCCATACCCATCTGGTCCTGTATGCGTCGTTGCAACACCTCCGAGAACATCTGCGTATTGAAACCACCAGCCTTGTAGCCCTTCGATGCCGAGAGGTAGAGTTTGTGTTGGTGCTTTTGTCCCAACTCTACGGCAACAGAGAGCTTTGGCAGTATCTCAAAGAAACGCTGCGAAAGGATATCGCTATCGTCTATTGTTTGATGCACCTCGTTGATATTTTTGCTGCTGTCGTTCGGGAAGGCGGTATAGTAGTAGTCGGCACGGTTACGATACCGCATCTGTACACCTTCGTAGTCGAAACGCAGACCCAACGTAAAGAGCCAACGGTTGAGGCGGTACGACGATTGGTGATAGAGTGCCGCACCAAATGTGTGGGTCATAAAGTCGCTGCCGAGCCACAACGTCTCGCCGAGCGAGCCATCCTCTCGTCCCCAATGGTAGGTGCCGTCGTAGCCGCTATGTTTATTTACGTTTTCGAGAATCAGTCGGTCGATACCCTCTTTGAGGAACTCTACGGGAGCCGACATCTGCTGGTTTTTGTAGAAGAGCATCGCTCCGCACAGCCATTGATAGGGCGACGATGAGCGGGAACGGAGTATCAACTCCTCGGTAACGTCGTGCTGACGTTTTGCCTGTTCGAGCGTAAATATCGAGAGTGGCAGAAAATCTTGGTCAAGCACCATCTTGTCGTCCAGATATTGATAGCTTGTGGTCGATGCTAACGAGACCTTTTGCCAATCGTATCGAATGGTCAGACAGTCGTTGATGCCGATGCGACGATACGAAGCCTCGTCGTTGTAGCACACCTTGCCGATAAGGTCAGGATATGGCTCTGTTGCCGAGAGCGAACCCATATAGGCGTATGGATAACCTCCCTGCTTTACGGTCGATAGCCACGTTACGTTGTCGATACTCAAAGCACTGCGACGATATTGAAATTTTATGCGGACATCGCCACTCTTTTCGTGGTCGCACAATCGGTTGTTATATGTGTTGCGGAAGTGACCGTCGCTGTGCGAGAATTGTGTGGCAATCGACAATCCGACATTGTTGCCGAAGCGGTTGTATGCCGACAGTGCCAGACGATACTCGTTGCGTGAGCCATACTCGCCGGCTATGCGGACACCCTGATATTGCAGTGGCGAGGTGGTATAGAGATTTATCACGCCACCCATAGTATTGCGGCCATAGAGCGTCGATTGCGGACCTCGGATGATTTCGATTCGCTCGATATCGGGCAACAACACATCGTACATATTTTTGTCGGCTACGGGTAGGTTATCGATATTCAGACCCACGACAGGCTGCTCGATACGGGTGCCCATACCACGCACATATATCGACGAGGTCATTCGTGAGCCGTAGTTCGGCATAAAGAGGTTGGGGGCGTGTGACAGGGCATCTTTTACGCCATATATTGCCCTCTGTTCAACCTCTTTGGCGTTGAGGGTGGTGGTCGATGCCGCCTCCAAAGCCGAGTCGTTCTGTTTGATGGCACTCACTTCGATACTCTGCATCGATACAAGGGTGTCGGCACCGAGCAATGTTGCGTGATGCGTTGTATATGGCAAGTTGTCGGCATTGGCTGCAAATTGTCCAGCAAAGAGCAGCAAAACGAGAGTGACTGCTCCGACCAAACGGTTCCGTATATCGATATATCTTGCCATAAATTATGGCAAAGATAGCGAATATAATTGCAATGACAAAAAGATGGGCGGAAAATATGAAAAAATGGCGTCAAGAATGGTGGTTAGCGGTGCCGTGAAGGGAGTTTAGAGAAGTTAGCGAGTTTAGGGACGGGCAGAAAACCCTTAACAACCGTCATCGGCAAAGCCGTTGCTGCAAAGCAGCAAACTCGTTATTAAGGGCTGTAATCCCGCCGTCGTAAAGCAAAGCGTCGTCATAAATGTCGTATCGGCGATAGCCACATCGGCTGCCTACGATATTATTGGCAGTATTGTTCTATATCGTCGAGTGTAATCGTATCGCCACTCAACACCATAAGACGTTCGACCACGTTTCGCAATTCGCGGACATTTCCGCTCCAATCCAACATTGTCAGACGTTCGAGAGCACACTTTTCGATAGGTTTTGGTGCTACGCCCTCCTCTTGCGAAATCTGCTCGATAAAGTGTTCTACGAGTAGAGGAATATCGCCTCTTCGCTCTCGGAGTGGCGGTACGCCGATGATAATTACACTCAAACGATGGTAGAGGTCTTCGCGAAACCGACCTGCCGCAATCTCTTCGCGGAGATTTTTGTTCGTGGCGGCGATGATGCGGACATCGACCTCGATGTCGCGGTCGGAGCCAACCCTCGAAATTTTCCGCTCCTGCAACGCTCGCAAAACCTTCGCTTGTGCCGCTGCCGACATATCGCCTATTTCGTCCATAAAGAGTGTGCCGCCGTTCGCCTGCTCGAACTTTCCTTTACGCTGTTTTATGGCAGATGTAAAGGCTCCTCGTTCGTGACCAAACAACTCGCTCTCAATCAGTTCGGATGGTATCGCTGCACAGTTTATCTCGACGAACGGTTGCTCCGCACGACGGCTCTTTGCGTGGAGCCATCGGGCAACCAACTCCTTGCCGGTTCCGTTCTCGCCCGTGACCAAAATTCGAGCCTCGGATGGGGCAACTTTATCGATTAGTCGGCGTACCTGTCTGATTGCTTCGGAGTCGCCCACAATCGGCTCGATAGTTGTGGAAGAGTGGGCTGCCGAACGACGAACGTGACGAGGTGTGGCAGCCGAACGACGAGTGGTTTCACGGTCGCCATCCGTAGCGGTTGTGCGACGAATGGTGGTGAGTAGCCGATTCATATCTATCGGTCTGGTAATAAAGTCGATAGCCCCTTTGTGCAGGGCGTCGATGGCTCCGTCCAAACTATTGGTGGTCGATAGTACAATCATCGGTATTTCGGCTTCGGGAAGAGGCTCGATATCGTCGATGAGCATCAAATCGAAATTGCCCGCACGACATAGCTCGGCAGCTGCCGCGCCATCGTTCGCAATATCGGTTGCGATACCCTCAAATTCCAATCGTTCACGTAGGTTGTTTCGCACACTTTTTGAGTGCTCGACAAGTAAAATTTTAGTCATAGTTGCTCGCTTGAAAAAAAATATATATATTTGCATCAAAATTACAGTTTTGTTTCGAGATAACGCCATTGTTGCGTACTGCACGTCGCTTGCGACAGCAATCTCAAATTCAACCCAAATGAGATGCCTCAATACTCTTTTTAGGGTATGATTTTACCCGTTTTTGTTGGGTTGATTTCACACTATTTTTATGAAAAAAAATTATAACTACACACGTCGAAAATTGTATCTGCCCGAGTATGGTCGCCATATTCAGGAGATGGTCGATTCGTTGCTCGAAATCGAGGACCGCACCGAGCGAACACGTCAGGCAAAGGCGGTAATTGCCGTTATGGGAAATCTCAATCCGCTGTTGCGTGATACGGCAGATTTCACCCACAAACTGTGGGACCACCTCTTCATAATGTCTGATTTTCAGTTGGATGTCGATAGCCCATACGCTCTCCCTACTCGCGAGAGTGTTATGGTTAAGCCCCATCCGATGCCATACCCGCAGAGCAAAATATCGTTCAAACACTATGGCAAGTATGTTGCGCGTCTGCTCAAATTTTTGGCTCATAGCGACAATGCCGAGGGGGTGCGTAATGCGGTCGATAATATCGCGAGATATATGCGTATCAAGAGCTTCGAATACAACCTCGACCACCCGAATAACGAGGTGATTATAAAGGATATACGTACAATGTCCGGAAATGGTATCGAACTCGATGAAAATGCTCTGAATTTGCTCCGAAACGACTACAAAAACAACCATCAGCAGCATCAATCGGCAAAGGGTGCAAAACGACAGCAGCAGAAGTCGAAACAGAAGACCCAACAGCGAACACACACCGCAAAAAATCACCATCGCAATCAGCAACAGGGGCGTTAATAGGTGTCTCTTCGACACAATAGATGGCAAGAATTTGTCGTTTTAAGGGAAAATGACTATTTTTACGAAGTTTTAGAACATCTTTTATGAAGAAAACCGCTTTGGCAGCACTGCTGCTATCAATAGTTTTGAGCTTTGTATCGTGCAAAAACAGCGATGCCGTAATATCGGGAAAACTGATAGGCGTCAGTGTCGATAAAATCTATCTCGAACAATCGACCCCTGCGGGCGAGAAGATGATTGATTCGGTCGCTTTGGCAAACGATGGCTCCTACCGCTTTGCTCTGAAAAATGTCGCACAGACACCTACTATCTATCACTTGGTGTGTCGCAACGAGCGAATACCGTTGCTCGTAAAGGGTGGCGACGATATCGTGCTCAACTCGTTGGGTAGCGTCTTGGCAAACTATACGGTCAGTGGCTCTCGCGAATCGGAGTTGTTGCACGAGTTTAATAAGGGCTACGTTGAGGGTGTTCGTACCTTGCAACAGAAGGCGGTAGAGTATGGTCAGGCCGACGAGCAGACCAAACCCGAAATTGCACGCAGCTACAATGCAACTTATCTCCAAATCAAACGCGACCAGATATCGTTTATCATCGCCAACAAGCACACTCTTGCAGCGGTCTATGTTCTCTATCAGCGTCTGGCTGGCGAGATGAATTTGGTCGATGCTCTGACCGACTTGACATACTATCGAACCGTTGCCGATGCTGTTGAGGAGAGCTATCCCGAGTCGCCATATCTCATAAAGTTGTGCAACGATGTTGCCCGTATGGAGGCACAAACATCGCTGCTTCAATCGATTAAGGAGCGTGATTATCCCGAAATCGAGGCGTTTGACATCTATGGCGACAAGCAACAACTCTCGTCGTTGGCAGGTCAGGTTATATTGGTCGATTTCTGGTCGGCAGAGTTGGGTAACAGCAATGCGCTGAATGCCGATTTGAAGGAGATTTATGCCCGTTATGCCGATAAGGGTTTCCAAGTTTTTCAGGTGTCACTCGACACGATGAAGGCGACTTGGATTAAGGCGGTGCAGGAGCAGGATTTGCCGTGGATTTCGGTGTGCGATTTCTGTGGCGAGAAGTCTCCGATTGTGGGTAACTACAATGTTCGCAGTCTGCCGACAAACTACCTTATCGACCGAGACGGAAAGATTGTGGGCAGAAATCTGTATAGCAAAGCCCTCGAAACCGAACTTGACAAATTGCTGTAAATCAATACACTATGTACTACTTCGTATCGGATATACACCTCGGAGGCGGTGCTGCGGAGGATGCACGCACAGTCGAGCAACGGTTTTGTCGTTGGCTCGATACTATTGCCGACGATGCGGAGATGCTCTTTTTGGTTGGCGATATATTCGACTTTTGGTTTGAGTATAATCGCGTTGTTCCAAAGGGTTTTGTGAGGGTGTTGGGACGATTGGCCGCTCTTCACGATAAGGGCGTGCGAATAGTCTATCTTACGGGCAATCACGATATGTGGCAGTGCGACTATCTGCAACGAGAGTGCGGTGTGGAACTTTACAAAAAACCACAAGAGTTTTCGGTTGCAAATCTTCGACTGTTCGTGGCTCACGGCGACAATATGAATATCAACGGACAACCATTGTTGAAACTGCTTAATTGGGTTTTCCGTTCGCGTGTATTGCGATTTCTGTTTGCGTGGCTTATTCACCCCGACCTCGCATTGAAATTTGGTTGTTGGTGGAGCGGATGTTCCCGAAAATCGCACAAAGACTCCAACTACGAGGCACACTTGCAACCACTGTGTGACTATGCCGAGAGCTATGCGGCAGAGCATAAAATCGACCTCTTCATATTTGGACATATGCACGCTACGGCAGCGTTTGATACTCCGTCGTACAAAGTGCGTTTTATGGGCGATTGGCATAGCTGTCCGAACTATGTGCAGATTGATGGGGAGGGCAACGTTGAGCAGAAAAATTTTGAGTAATAAATAGCGTTATTCCGTATGAAACAGTATCTCGACCTTCTGAAACGCATTACCACCGAGGGTACGGTCAAGAGTGACCGCACAGGAACGGGAACAAAGAGCGTGTTTGGTCACCAAATGCGATTCGATTTGAACGAGGGCTTCCCGTTGCTTACCACCAAGCGTGTCTTTTTGCGAGGTATTATCCACGAGTTGTTGTGGTTTTTGAAGGGCGATACCAACATCAAATATCTGGTCGATAACGATGTGCATATCTGGGATAACGACGCATACCGCTACTACAACGAGTTGTGTTGCCGCCATAGTGTATTGCCCGTAACCCGAGAGGAGTTTTTGAAGGCAGCATCGGAGGGTATCGACTCGCCAATCGAGGGCTATCGTTTCGGCGATTTGAACCACGTTTACGGTCATCAGTGGCGACAGTGGGGACGACTCGACGGCTCGGCAATAGATCAGATTGCCGATGTTGTGCGTACTATTCGTGAAAATCCCGATTCGCGTCGTATGATTGTCTCGGCGTGGAATGTTGCCGATATCGAGGATATGGCACTGCCGCCTTGTCACGTCTTGTTCCAATTCTATGTTGCCGACGGACGTCTGTCGTGCCAACTCTACCAGCGTTCGTGTGATACGTTTTTGGGTGTTCCGTTCAATATCGCATCGTATGCACTGCTGACGATGATGATTGCACAGGTTTGTGGTTTGGGAGTGGGTGAGTTTATCCATACGATGGGCGATACACACCTCTATCTCAACCACTTGGAACAGGCCGCCGAGCAGTTGCAACGCGAGCCTCGCAAGTTGCCGGTGATGAAGCTCAACCCCGATGTGAAGTCAATCTTCGACTTCCGTTTCGAGGACTTCACATTGGAGGGTTATGACCCCCATCCGACCATCAAAGCCCCAATGTCATTTTAGGCAGGTTTTGACCAATTTTGTGTCAAGCAACTAAATAGTTGCTTGGCGAGTTGTCATATTGTAGGAAAATCACTATCTTTGTCCGCTATGAAGTTTGTTTTAGAGTGTAAAGATAGTAAAACGGCTGCTCGTGCGGGCAGCTTTACGACCGACCACGGTACGGTGCAGACTCCGATTTTTATGCCTGTGGGTACTGCTGCTGCGATGAAGGGCATATTCCATCGCGATATGGTCGATGAGGTCAAGGCACAAATCATCCTTGCAAATACATACCACCTCTACCTGCGTCCCGGAATGAAGATTTTGGAGGAGGCGGGTGGTGTGCATCGCTTCTCGTCGTGGGAGCGACCTATGCTCACCGACAGTGGCGGATTTCAGGTTTTTTCGCTGGCGGCGTGTCGTCGTTTGAAGGAGGAGGGTTGTCACTTCCAATCGCATATCGACGGTTCGCGTCACCTCTTTACACCCGAAAGTGTGATTGATACCGAACGAACTATCGGTGCCGATATTATGATGGCATTCGACGAGTGCCCTCCGGGGGATGCTCCGCGTGACTATGCCGCAAAGTCGTTGGCACTGACCGAGCGTTGGTTGGAGCGTTGTTTCAATCAGTATCACAAGACCTCGCCTAAATATGGACACTCGCAGTCGTTGTTCCCGATTGTTCAGGGGTGTTGCTATGCCGATTTGCGAGCAAAGGCGGCGGAGAATGTCTTGCAGTACGATGCCGATGGCTATGCTATTGGTGGTTTGGCAGTAGGCGAGCCGACCGACGTTATGTATGCGATGATTGAGGTTGTAAATGCTGTTCTGCCACAGGATAAGCCACGCTATCTGATGGGTGTAGGTACTCCGATAAACATTTTGGAGGGTATTGCCCGAGGTGTGGATATGTTCGATTGCGTGATGCCTACCCGCAACGGACGCAACGGACAACTCTTTACGAGTGAGGGCGTGATAAATATCCGCAACAAAAAGTGGGAGAACGACTTTTCGCCTATCGACCCTGCGGGTACAACCTTTGTCGATAGGTGCTATACGAAGGCATATCTTCACCATTTGGTAGTATGTGGCGAGATGCTGGCGGCTCAAATCGCTTCGATGCACAATGTGGGATTCTATTTGTGGCTTGTTGGCGAGGCTCGCAAACATATCTTGGCAGGCGACTTTGCCGAGTGGAAGGAGCAGATGGTGGTACGCCTTTCGCAACGATTGTAAAATTTGAAAAGAGCAGATAACTATGGCAATGAAACCCGAATATAACGCACGACAATCCTGGTTTCCGGGCTTGAAGATTTTGGACCGCTATATTATCGGCAAGTTTGTCGGAACATATCTCTTTGCGATAGCGATGATTATCGTCGTGGTTGTGGTCTTTGACTATGTCGAGAAGATTGACGACTTTACGGCGACACACGCTCCCGTATCGGCTGTGATTTTCGACTACTACTTGAAGTTTATACCATTCTTTGTCAATCAATTCTCGGCACTCTTTACCTTTATTGCCGTAATCTTCTTTACCTCGAAGCTGGCGTATCAGACCGAGATTGTGGCGATGTTGTCGGGTGGTATGAGTTTCCGTCGATTGATGTGGCCATATTTTGTTGGTGCGACCATCATTACCACCATATCGTTGGTTATGAGTCTGTGGTTGATACCTATCTCGCAGCAGGATTGCGTGGCATTCGAGCAGAAGTATATCCCACGTCGAGCCCGTGAGCAGTACGACCGCCATATCTACCGCCAAATCGAGCCGGGAACGTTTGCCTATATTCGAGGTTTCAGCAAGTCGAGTTCGGTGGCGTCATTCTTTGTGTTGGAGCGTTTCGAAAATAATCGTGTGGTGGCAGTATTGGAGGCATCGGATGTTCGATTTAATCCCGAAACAAAGCGTTGGAGTGGTCAGCGATATACCGAGCGTACGTTCGACAAGGAGGGTAACGAGAGCTTTGTGCAGCAGCGTAATCTCGATACGATTATCAACCTCGATGTTGTGGAGTTGGGTCGTTTGGGCGAGCTGCTAAAAACGATGAATATTGTCGAACTGAACACCTTCTTGGAGCAGCAGCGGTCGAAGGGCTCCGATTCGCTCCGACAGATTGAGGTTGAACACCATACCCGCTTTGCCTATCCATTCGGAACGTTTATCCTGACACTGATTGGCGTATCGCTCTCGTCGCGTAAGGTGCGAGGCGGAACGGGTGCACACCTCGGTATCGGTATAGCACTCTGTTTCTCGTATATTATGCTGACACGAGTATTCGAAGAGTTTGCAAAGGGTGGTTCTATGCCTGTTGCATTGGCAGTGTGGCTGCCGAACGTACTCTTTTTGATGGTCGGAATTTATCTCTATCGCAAAGCACCGAAATAGTATGACATCACTCGATAAAGTAGTAGCAAAGGTCAGCGGTGGCGAGCGTATCGATGCAGCCGAGGCACTGATACTGTGGCGTGAGGCTCCGTTGTGGCATTTGGCGGAGTTGGCTGTCGAACTGAAACGTCGCAAGAGTGGCGATAAGGTCTTTTATAACCGCAATTTCCATATCGAGCCGTCGAATGTCTGTATCTTCGACTGCAAGTTCTGCTCCTATCGCCGTCGTCGTGGTGAAGAGGGTAGTTGGGACTACTCGATGGATGAGATTTTGCGGGATGTCGAGAGCCGTCGTAATAGTGGTGCTACCGAGATACATATCGTCGGTGGAGTTCATCCCGACCGCGATATCTACTACTATGCCGATATGATTCGCAATATAGCCCGCATTATGCCCGATGTCTGTATCAAGGCCTTTACGGCAGCGGAGTTGCACCATATGATTTGCAAGGCAGGTTTATCGTTGGAGGAGGGCTTGTCGTTGTTGAAAGAGGCTGGTATGGAGTCTATCCCGGGCGGAGGTGCCGAGATTTTTGACGAGGTACTGCGACAACGCATCTGCCCGAAGAAGTGTACCGCCGAAGAGTGGCTTGCACTGCACGGAGCAGCACACCGATTGGGTATTTCGTCGAATGCAACGATGTTGTATGGACATATCGAGCAGGTGGAACATCGCATCGACCATCTTTTGCGTCTGCGTCATCAACAGGATTTGTCGGGCGGATTTAACGCATTTATTCCGTTGAAGTACCGCAGTCGCCATAATGAGATGTCGTCGATTGGCGAGACCTCCGTAACGGATGATTTGCGTACATTGGCTATGAGCCGCATAATTTTGGATAATATTCCCCACATAAAGGCCTATTGGGTTATGTATGGCAAGCAGGTGGCGGAGTTGGCTTTGGCATTCGGAGCCGATGATGTGGATGGTACGATTGACGACTCGACAAAGATATATTCGATGGCAGGTGCTGCGGATGTGCGTCCGATGATTACCATTGCCGAAATCGAGCAGATGTGTCGTACAGCGGGATTTCGTGCGGTGGAGCGAGATACGCACTATAACGAGATAAAACGATAAAAGATATGGCTAAAAAGCGTAGAACGACAGAGGTTAATGGGTGGCTGTCACGTCACACAATCATAAGACACGCTTTGTGGATTGTCTGTTTTGTGGCAGCTTTGCTGATACTTTCGCACATTATGCTGACTATCGGCACACGTCACGGCACACGTCAAAGCGTGCCAAATTTGGTGGGTCTGCATATCGACGATGCCGAGTATTACGCCTCGCATTGTGGTTTGGAGGTGGTAATCAACGACTCTCTCTATGTTCGCAATGTTGCAGGCGGAACGGTCTTGGACCAACTTCCACACAAGGAGGTTTTTGTAAAGAAGGGGCGTAAGATTTATGTTACCATCAACGCCTCGGCACAACGTCGAATGGCAGTGCCTTATGTTGCCGAGCGTTCGTTGCGTCAGGCAAAGAGTATATTGGAGAGTGTCGGCTTTACCATCAAAGAGTTGGTCTATACGGATGATATAGCAACCAACTATGTCTTGGCACAACACTACAACGGTGAGCAGATTTTGCCCGATTCGGCAGCAGTTATGGCGGAGCAGGGCAGTGGTATCACTTTGACCGTAGGTGTTAGTGCCGGCGAGAATGTTACAGCCGTTCCGATGTTGTTGGGTCGTCACCTTTTCGAGGCGAAAAGTCGCTTGTGGGAGATGGGTTTGAATGTTGGTGAAGTCATCTTCGAGAGCGATGTTACGCTACAAAACCAGAGCGATGCCCGAGTTTGTGAGCAATCGATATCGCAGGATTCGTTGGTGGAGTTCGGTACGAGGGTTTCGATGCGACTGACACAATCGGCAGAGGCGATAGAGAGGGCTGTCGCGGCAGAAAACGAGCGTATGGAGATGTTGCAACTCGCCAAGATTGCGGCAGACTCGTTGCGTGAGGTGCAGCGTTTGGATTCGCTCAATCGTGTCCGTCAAGAGGTGCATACCGTAGGCAGGAGTGCTGCTGAACAGGAGTTTTTCTAAATCGAGATTATGGAGTATCAGGAGGATATATTGGTCGATGCGGAGGTAGATATCGACGAAGGAGCGATGCTCGACGACGATGACGATATTGTCGCCGCGGAGCCTCGTCGTTTTTTGGGCGATCATACCCCCGACGAACACGGACTTTACGAACACTTTGCGGTGACGGTTGATAAGGGTCAGTCGATGATGCGACTCGACAAGTATCTGTCGATGCATATGGAGAACTGCTCCCGCAATCGCATCCAGACAGCAATCGACGAGGGTAATGTCTTTGTGAACAACCGCCCGCAGAAGGCCTCCTACAAGATTAAACCGTTCGACCAAATCTCGTTGCGTATGGCATACCCACGCTACGAGGTGGCACTTACACCCGAGGATATTCCGATAGATATCCTCTACGAGGATGACGATGTGATTGTCGTAAACAAGGAGGCGGGAATGTGCGTTCATCCGGGACACGGCAACTTCTGTGGCACGTTGGTTAATGCCCTGACCTTCCATTTGCAGGATAATCCGATGTTCCAGCAGGGCAACGAGCGTGCGGGTTTGGTGCATCGTATAGACAAAAATACATCGGGAATATTGGTTGTCGGCAAGAATGAGGTTGCCTGCAACAAACTGTCACGCCAATTCTTCGAGCATACTACACGTCGTCGCTATGTGGCGTTGGTTTGGGGTAATCTGGCGGATGACGAGGGTACGATTACGGGCAATATCGGTCGTAATCCGCGTAATCGCCACCAGATGTATGTCTTTGCCGACGGCTCGGAGGGTAAGCACGCCGTGACGCACTACAAAGTGCTGCGACGCTACGGCTATGTGACGTTGGTCGAGTGCCGACTCGAAACGGGACGTACGCATCAGATTCGTGTTCATATGCAGTATATAGGTCATCCGTTGTTCAACGACGAGCGATATGGTGGCGATAAGATTTTGAAGGGAACAACCTTCTCGAAGTATAAGCAGTTTATCGAAAATTGCTTCGAGATAATGCCTCGTCACGCCCTGCACGCCCGAATGTTGGGCTTTGTGCATCCGACGACCGGCGAGGAGATGACCTTCGAGTCGCCTATTCCGACAGATTTTGCAACGGTCATCGAGCGATGGGATAACTACTCGAAGAGTGTACAGAACGCATAGCGGGAGTAGATAGCGAATAAAAAGCGAATTTCTGCGTTACGCTCACCCTCAAAATCCTCACATACGGCAAGTATGCTGCGGTTTTTCGGGTTTCGCAAGCCTTGAACTTCATCTTTTTATTCACTATCTTTGCAGTAGCGGATAAAAAGCCGCCGAGGATAAGGTTGAATAAGGTCGGGTAAGGTCGGTGGCAGAGAATACCGCTAACAACCCTTAACAACCCTTATCGGTGTAGCCTTTGCCGCAGGGCGGCAAAACTATTGTCCCCCGAAGTTAGGGGGACGAGCGAAGCGGAGGGGGTCTGTAAAAAAAAGAACAGCGATGAAACATCGTACGCATAATCAAAAGGCTCAAAGCCAACAACGTAGAGAACTGCGAAATAATAGTACTGCGGCGGAGGTTGCTTTGTGGAAAATGTTGAAAGATAAACAAGTTGAGGGTGTTAAGTTTCGTCGGCAGTTTAGCATAGGACCCTATATTTTAGATTTTTACAGTCCGGAAGTACGGCTGTGTATTGAGTTGGACGGAGCTGTGCACTATACGGAAGGTGGTGCTGACTATGATTGGAGTCGTGCCGAATATTTGAGCAACGAACACAATATTGTAGTTTTGCGTTTCGAGAATAGCACTCTTTATAAATATTCGGAGGAGGTTATTGCAGAGATTCGGCGAGTTGTTAAGGAACGTAAGATGAATATAAAATAGGGCGAACAGACCCCACCGCCCTAACGGGCACCTCCCCTAACTTGGGGGAGGAATAGAAAAAAGAAAAGCCGCTTTGGGAAATGAAAACATTTTAGGGAGGAAAACATTTTGGGAACTACAACCTTTTAGGGAGGGCAAACTCTTGTGATAATAAAAACTATTGTCCCCCGAAGTTAGGGGGACGAGCGAAGCGGAGGGGGTCTGTAAAAAATTGTTAACAGCGAAAAACGAAAAAATATGGGATTTCTACCGACAACCGTTAAGGAGATGCAGGCGTTGGGTTGGGATTGTGCCGATATAATCCTGATTACGGGCGATGCCTACATTGACCACCCTGCATTTGGGGCGGCTGTCGTGTCGCGACTCTTCGAGGCGGAGGGTTATCGTGTGGCTGTTGTGCCACAACCCAATTGGCGTGACGATTTGCGAGATTTTCGTAAGTTGGGCGTGCCCCGATTGTGCTTCTGTGTTACGGCAGGTGCTATGGACTCGATGGTCAATCACTATACGGCAAATATCCGACTGCGTAGCGACGATGCCTATACGGCGGATGGCAAGGCCGGTTTCCGCCCCGACTATGCGACCATAACCTATACCAAGATACTCAAAGAGTTGTACCCTTCGGTGCCTGTTCTGATTGGCGGTATCGAGGCTTCGTTGCGACGATTGACCCACTACGACTATTGGAGCGATACGTTGCATCCATCGATTTTGGTCGATAGCGGAGCCGATTTTCTGTTGTACGGAATGGGCGAACGCACCGTGCGAGAGGTTGCACGAGCAATGCGTAACGGTTTTAATGCCAAGCGTTTGCGTGCGTTGCGACAGGTGGCGTACGTGGCAGATGCAGCCCACGTCGAGCGAATTGCCTCATCGCAACAGCTCATCCGTCTGCACTCGTTCGAGGAGCAGCAACAGTCGAAACAGGCCTTTGGCGAGAACTTCGTAACGATAGAGCGAGAGAGTAATCTTCTCGAACCGCAACACACATTGGTTGAGCAGGTGGGCGAACGATTTGTCGTAGTAAATCCTATGCACACACCGCTGACAACTGCCGAGTTGGACTACGCTGCCGAGTTGCCATACGAGCGAGCACCCCATCCGCGATACGATAAGCGTGGCGAGATTCCTGCGTGGCGAATGATTCAACACTCGATAGCGGTGCATCGTGGTTGCTTTGGAGGATGTTCGTTCTGCACCATAGCGGCACATCAGGGCAAGTTTATCGCATCTCGTAGCGAGGAGTCCATCTTGCGAGAGGTGCAACGAGTGGTGGCTATGCCGTCGTTCCGAGGTACAATCAGCGATATTGGAGGGCCATCGGCAAATATGTATGGTCTGTCGGGGCGTAACAAAGAGTTGTGCCAAAAGTGCCATCGTCCATCGTGCCTCCATCCGCGTCGTTGCCCAAATCTGAATAACGACCACCGCCCACTCATCGAGTTGTATCGTAAGGTGCGTAGCGTTGAGGGTGTGAAACACGCCTACATCGGCAGTGGTATCCGCTACGACTTGTTCGATGGCGAGGAGTATCTGCGTGAGGTCATCGCACACCACACATCGGGACGTTTGAAAGTTGCACCCGAGCATACCGAGGATGCCGTGTTGGCTGCTATGCGTAAGCCATCCTTCTCGTTGTTCGAGGAGTTGAACGCCACATTTAAGCGAATTTGCAGCGAGTTAAACCGTCCATACCAACTGATACCATACTTTATATCGTCGCATCCGGCTTGTCGTGAGAACGATATGAAGGCTTTGGCATCGAAGGTGCTGGGACGACTGCACTTTACGTTGGAGCAGGTGCAGGATTTGACACCGACACCTATGACACTATCATCCGTAATGTTCTATACGGGCGAAAACCCATATACCCACCAAAAACTCTATACGGCACGTACGCAGGAGGAGAAGCGTCGCCAAAAGAGTTACTTCTTCGACAAGCGACAAAAATCATCGACACCGTCGCCTACCCGAAATCAACGTCGGGCAACGGTTGCACATCGTCGCAAGTAGCCGATACCTTATATTTATATGATTCTGCGGGCGGTGGAGTGTTCGGTAAGTTGCTCCGTCGAGAGGTCTATGCCCGAAATCTGTACCAACGAAGAGCATCGCCCCTCTTCCAAAGTGCCGTAGCGGTCGCTTATCCCCAGAGCCTCGGCACCGTTGAACGTCGCCCATTGCAGCAACTCGGCAAGGGGAACATCCTTGAATAGTTTAAGCTCCTCGACCATCGACAGTGAGCGGTTCGATGCGAGCGAGTCGGTGCCTATGCAGATGGTGGCACTCGATTGACGCAGAAGTCGGTAACTCGACGGCTCGCAATTCGAGATATAGCGATTTGAGCGGGGTGACAGAGCCCAATAGACCTTCGATGTAAAGTGCGATGCAATCTGCTCTATGTCGCGTTGGTCTATATCGGTGCAGTGTACCAAGATTGTGCTTTTCGTAGGTGGTACGCACTGCGTAAGTCGATTTGCAGGCGACGTGTAGCCAAGAAAGTCGCACTCGAAACCTTCGCGGAGATACCACTCATAGAGCGAACCTTTGCCGAGGAATAGCTCGCGTTCGGCCGCGGACTCCATAAAGTGAATTGAGAGTGGGGCTGGGTCATTTGTCGTGATTGCCGAGCGAAACTCTGCATCGTTGAGCGAATATATCGAGTGTGGAGTCAGCGATGTTTCGGGGTAGTGCAACAACGTGCGGCAGATATCGCTGTTTGGTTGGCGTAGTCCGAACTTCTCGACAAACGAGTGGTAGTGTATCGGGCTTTGCGACTTGACCTCGAACGAGTCGTTGCTGTTTACGATATCGCCTACCGCATCGATTCCCTCCTCCCACATCGCTCTGTCGGCAGCCGCAGCCGCCACTATTCGCTCTTCGAGAGTCGCCTTGTTGCGTTGCAAGCCCATCTGTCGGGCAAACTCTCCGTGTCCGCAACCCTCCTCTATTGCCCCTTTGAGATAGGATAACTCCAAGTGGCAATGCACATTGACAAAACCACAACACAGCACACCGTCGTAGAACTCTACCTGCGGCATACGGTCGAGCGATGCAGCGTCGGCATACTGCTCGATTGCTATGATGCGGTGTGTTGCAGCCTCGATGGTCAGCAGAGGTCGCCTAATCAACCCGTAGCGAGTCGCTGCCAAGTGCGACGCTATCTTGCGGAGTGCAGAAGAACTCATCGTCGAAAACTCTTACATCAATCCATTGACGGAGCAGCGAGTCGATAGCCACCTTCTCGTCAGGGATATACTCGATATTGAAATTGCGAATTGTCAGATTTGGGGCAACCTTACGGCGTTTCTTGCTCTTCTTGCTGCGAGGCTCATTCTTGCGAATACGCAGGTCGATGACCAACTCTTTGTGCGAACTATCGACAACGAAGTTGCGACGAACAAAGTCCTTCTCTTGCAAATTGTACATATAGTTGCTTCGGCGACTTCCGTCGTGACAAATGAGATACATAGCACCTCGTAGTGGCTCTTTTCCCGCCTCCTCCTCGTTCTCGTAATTGAACTTTACGGTATAGTTGCCCGGATAGAGAGGCGAAATACGGATGTGCAGTTTCTGTGTGTCTGCCAACTTTTTAGCCTCAATCAGCGAATCTTGTCGAATTGTGCGGCGATAGGTACGCACGGCAACATCGCGAATCGTATCGAGAATTACAACCTGCTTGTCTAAAATTTTGGTCTGCTCCAACAACAGAGTCTCTGCATCACGCAGCACGGTACCGAGTTGGGCACTCTTGCGTCGCGAAAAACTACCTATCGTATATTTGAAATCCTCGACCGAGTAGCCGTATCGTGCCAGAATAGGCTCGTAAATCGCTACCGAATCGAGTTCAAACGGATGGACGTTGATATAGGCGTTGGTCAGATAGACATCGTGTAGAATCTCTGCCAACTCGTCGTCGGGAATACTTCGCTGGGACGAGCAACCGATGCTCATCAACATTGCGATTGTTGCCGCTATAAGTGCTACTGCTATTCGCTGCATAACTCTCTGTTTTTAATCATTTTGCGTGTTGCAATGTACGATGCTGCAAGGGCGATGACCGTAAATGCAACGTATGTGATAACTACGTCGTTCAGATGTAGTTCTACGGGATAGTTCTCGATAATAAATCCGTTTTCGGGCAGTTTCAACACCCCGAAATAGTGCTGTATGGCGATAGTCGCAATGCCGATAATGGTGCCTATTGCCCCACCGAAGGCGGCAATCAGCAGACCCTCGCAGACAAATATATCGCGAATAAAGCGGTGGTTGCAACCAATCGAAAGCAGTGTTATCTGCTCGTTGCGTTTCTCGGTTATCAGCATAATCACCGAGCCGATAATCGACATCGATGCGATAATCAACACCAAGAGTGCCACGAAGAATATCGCCCACTTCTCGTATCGCATAATGGCGTAGAAGAGTGCATTCTTCTCGTCGCGGGTACGTACCGAAGCCCCCTCGCCTGCAAGACTCTCCAATGCGGTCTTTATCGCCGATAGGTTACCATCGGAGGTGCGTATTGCGATTGTCGTTGCACGATTTGTATCGTAGAGTTGCTGCATCGTATGCAGAGGTACGATTGCGTGGTGCTTCTCCTGCTCCAACGAGTTTTTGATGGCTGCAATGTGTAGTTGTCGGCTGCGAATACCTCGCATCGGCAACATCGAACCGATTTCGCTGCGTCCGAGGGTTTGCAGTTGCAGTCGGCTGTCTGCCAATGTCGAGATACCCAGCGTATAAGCCATATAGTTGTCGATAATGGCTCGGTCGATTTCGCCAAACTCCAACTCTGCATAATCGCGAATTTCGCCCTCACTCGGCACTACAACATCGAAATAGGCTGCATCGACACCTCGCACATCGGAGAGCATAAACGCATCGCCATATTGCAATAGTAGTTCGTGTTCGATGACGAACGCTGCGGCATCAACACCCTCGACGTCGAGTATTTTTTGTCGATTTTCTGCTCCGATTTCAAAAATCTCCGAAGGCTCTCTGTCGTTGCGTTGTACGATTTCGAGGTCGGCATCCGCACGGTCGTACATCTGTCGGGCAAGCGTCTCAAAGCCATTGAATACCGACAAAAGTATAATCATTGCGGCAAGTGGTACGGCTACCGACACAATGCAGAGCAGGGTGATGATGTTTATCACCGAACGCGACTTGTGCGATATAAGGTATCGGTATGCGAAAAACCACTTCATAACCTCTGTGTGGGTACTATTTTGCCAAAAGCGAGTCGATATTTTCGATATACTCCAACGAGTCGTCGATAAAGAACTGCAACTCCGGAATTGTCTTAACCTGATTTCTCATTCTTCGACCGAGTGCTCCACGAATGGCACGGGCTTGGCTCTCGATAAGTGCGAGAGTCTCGGCGGCCTTCTCGAATGGGAAGATGCTGATGTAGATTTTTGCATACGCCAAATCGACCGATACTCTCACGGTTGTTACCGTTACGAGCGTGCCTCGAAGCATTGTCGAGTGGTCGTGTTGCAGAATTTCGGCTATATCGCGTTGTATCTGTTTTGCGATTTTTTGCTGACGTGTATTCTCCATAATGTTCTAAAATTTTCGTTAAAGTGCGTATTTGAATATGTGTCGGTCACGACGTTTCTTTCGCTCTTCTTTTGGAATACGCGGTTTTTTAGGTGCCGTCCACTCTTTGAAACCCTCCTTGCCTATGCGGTAACCTATGCGGAGGCTTATCGAGAGGTTGTCGAGTGGGGAGCGTATCGGCGTAAGCCAGAACGGATTTTCGCCCGGTGAGGTCTGTTGGTCGAGACCATTATCGTAGTATTTGTTTCGATTTCGCAGAATGTCGGAGTAGCCAAAATCGTAACGGACTCTTACGCCCACCTCCAATTGCTTGAATATTAAGTCGATACCGCCACCGCCTGCCAAACCGAAGCAGAGTCGGTTATCACGTTCGCTACGCATCTCGTATTTGCCCGCTATGACATCGGTGCCACTGCCCGTGCTGCTGGCGAAGGTGTAAGGCTCGCGATTTTCGAAGGTCGAGGCAAAGTTGTACGAGAATGTTGCTGCCGCTTCGAGATACACTCGCAAGTGGTTGTGGAACATATAGACGTGAGGTTGCCAAACGATAGGCATAATAATCGAATTGACACGACGTGTGTAGTACTTGTAAT
>JAFVXS010000245.1 GCA_017501025.1 Alistipes sp. | reverse complement strand
TGTATTGGAAGATAGGCTCTACCGGCTCGGGAGTCTCATTGCCTCCGCCCTCTTCGTTACCCTCCCCCGGTTGCTCGTTCGGATTTTGAGGTGTGTCATCGTTTTTGTCCGTACAGCCCACTGCGAGAACTCCGAGTGTGGCAATCAGTACGATAAAGAGTTTTTTCATAAGTATAGGTTTTTTATAGTTCTAACGATAGTGCTTTTTCGACAACGTGGTGCATATCATAGTAGCGATACTCTGCCAAACGACCTCCGAATATAACCCTCTCTTCGGCTGCTGCAAGTTGTCTGTATGCATCTGCCAACTCGGCATTGCGGGAGTTGTTTATAGGGTAGTATGGCTCGCCCTCTGCACGCCATTCGAGCGGATACTCTCGCGTAATAAGTGTGTAGGGCAGGTCGCGACTCCGCGAATCGAAATGTTTATGTTCGATTATGCGGGTAAAGGGTGTCGTCGAATCGGTATAGTTTACAACGGCTGCCGATTGGAAACTCTTTTGTGCGAGTCGCTCGTCTTCAAATCGGAGCGAACGATACTCCAACCGTCCCAATCGATAGTCGAAATATCGGTCTATCTCGCCCGTATAGATAATCTTTTCGGCAAGAGGCATAAGTACATTCCGCTCGGCAATAAAATCGCAGTCGGTACGCACCTCAATCCCCTCCAACAAGCGGTCAATCAGCACATTGTAGCCACCGTCGGGGATACCTTGATAGGTGTCGTTGAAGTAGTTGTTGTCGGCAGTAAAGCGTACGGGCAATCGGCGGATAATCTCGGCAGGGAGTTCGCTGCAAGGTCGTCCCCACTGCTTTTCGGTGTAGCCTTTGATGAGCTTTTCGTAGATATCCTGTCCCACCATTGCAATCGCCTGCTCCTCCAAATTGCGAGGCTCTGTGATGCCGCTCTGTCGGCGTTGCTGCTCGATTATGTTGCGAGCTTCGTCGGCTGTAATATCCTCGCCCCAGAGTTGTCGGAAGGTGTTGAGGTTGAATGGTAAGTTGAACAACTCTCCGTTGTAGTTCGCAATCGGCGAGTTGATATATGGATGGAATGGTGTCAGCGATGTGACAAACTCCCACACTTCGCGATTTGAGGTGTGAAATATGTGGGGGCCGTACTTGTGAACAACGATTTCGCCACACATTTCGCATCGCACATTTCCGCCTACGTGGCTGCGACGCTCTACGACCAACACTTTGTGACCCAACTTATTGGCACGATATGCTGCTACGGCTCCGAACAAGCCGCTGCCGACAATCAGATAGTCGTATGTATGGGTCTGTTTCATCTTGAAAGTTGGGCCTGTAAGGTCTAAATCTCTTTGCGAAGTCGTGCAACAGGGATGTTGAGCATTTCGCGATATTTGGCAACCGTTCGACGGGCTATACGATAACCCTTTGCGTTGAGCATATCCATCAGTTGCTCATCCGTTAGTGGTCGTCGCTTGTTCTCGGTATCGATGCACTCCTGTAAGATATTTTTGATTTCGTAACTCGAAACCTCATCGCCATCGACGGTCTGCATAGCCTCCGAGAAGAGCGATTTCAGCAATATTATGCCGAAAGAAGTCTCGACATATTTGCTGTTCACAACTCTCGATATGGTCGAAACGTCCAATCCCGTGCGGTCGGCAATATCCTTCAAAATCATAGGTCGCAACTCCTTGCGGTCGCCATCCTTGAAGTATTCGCGCTGATACTCCAAAATCGCCTGCATCGTCCGCATCAATGTATCGTGTCGCTGCTTAATAGCCGACATAAACCACTTTGCCGAGTCGATTTTACCCTTTACAAACTGTATTGTTTCACGGTCGGCATCGCTCAACGCCTTACCGTTCGTACTCTGCATATTGCGAATAATGTCGATATATTGGCGATTGATTTTCAGCTCGGGGATGTTAT
>JAFVXS010000244.1 GCA_017501025.1 Alistipes sp. | reverse complement strand
CGTGCATCAAATATCCGTCGCTATGCACTGACAGGACCTTCAAAGCCATATTTATCGGCAATTATCGAGGGTATAAAACCTTTCGTTCGCAACGTTATCGAGTGTGCCGACCGTGCCATTGCCGAGGGCGATTATCAGGCAACGCTGCAATATGCACACGATGTAACAATCATTCCGTTCGTAAAATTTATGGGTATCGAGTGCGGAAACCTCACAACGGATGACTATGCCAATGTGGGCTACAAATGGCGTATCAACGAGGTGACTCCTATGGCAACAAATATCCAATTGATATTCTATCGCAACAAGCAAAATGACATTCTGGTCAAGATTATGCACAACGAACGTGAGCAGATTATCGACCCGACAATCGCTAAACCTGTCGAGGGTGTCTATTACCAATGGGGCGAACTGCGTGAATATATGTTGGCAAAATCGATAATGAAACGATGAAAAAGATAGTATCTACTCTACTTTTTATCATCGCAGCAGTCTCTATCGACTCGTTGCAGGCACAGCCATACAACGCCGAATTTTTCGCAAAAAATCCCGATTGTGCCGGTGGTATATACTACACATATCGCTTTACAAATCCGCCACAAACAGCCGTACCAAAGGGATATAAACCATTCTACGTAAGTCATTTCGGTCGTCACGGCTCACGTTGGCACGACTCAAAGGGTGTATATTCTATGCCGGTCGATATGTTTCGTGCTGCATCCGAAGCCAATGCTCTGACCGAACGCGGCAAGGTGTTGTATCGCGAATTGAGCGACATTGCCAAGCGGGCAAAAGGTCGAGAGGGTGAACTCACTCCGCAGGGCGTAAGCGAACATCGTGGTATTGCCGAACGAATGTTTTACAACTTTCCACATCTGTTCCGTGGTGGGGATAAACACGTTTTGTGTTTTTCGTCTGCCGCACCACGTTGCATACTCTCTATGGCTGCATTTAATGAGCGTTTGAAGGAGATAAACCCAAAACTCGATATTACGCGTATCGTAAACGACTCGGTGCAGGTATTTACACGAGCCCAACGAGGTATCAAATCGATACACAGCCAAGGTATCAAACTCACCAATCCACTGATAAACAACGCAATTGTTGAGATTATGGAGGATGCCCTTCCTCATCTAATCAATGCCGAATTTATTGCCGAATATCGTCGTAAGGATGATAATCTATATCGCAAGACTGTCCGCTCATTATACTACCTGTCGCTCGTTATGCAGACCAGCGAGGGAGATTATCGCTATGGCGACATCTTCACCCCCGAACAAGTTGCCAAAGTGTGGGAACAGATTAACAAACAGCGTTATATGCTCTATGGTGCTTCGTTATCGTCGGGGGATGTTGTTTTGGGCGATGGTGCCAACCTTGTAAAGGAGATTGTTCGCGATGCGGATGCCTATATAGCGGATGTTGATGCCAACAGAGCCAATCGCTCGGCAACTCTTCGATTTGGACACGACTATACGGTTATCGCATCACTTGCTGCAATGCAGGTTGAGGGTTTATCGGCTCGCACGGACGACCTCGACAATCTGAAAGACGTTTGGGCAGATTTTCACATATCGCCTATGGCTGCCAATCTGCAATTTATATTCTACCGCAATGGAGCCGGCAAAATTCTTGTAAAGTTGCTGCATAACGAGGCGGAGTGTCGCTTCCCTATCGAATCTCAAACTGCCCCATATTATGAGTGGAGCAAGTTACGCGACTATCTATTGCAACGCATCGATGAGATTGGAGATTTGGAGAAGGTTAAACGACTTCCAAAAAATCGTTTTCACTACGTAGGTATGTAAATTGCCATATACCTATTTTATAAATAAAGGTTGAGTGCTTGTGGAAATCGGGCACTCAACTTTTTTTTGAAATTTTTAGTACTATTTATTGCATAGTAGTATTTTTTACACTATATTTGCAATAACAAAGTACTAAAAATCAACAAACAGAGTTAGCAATGAGAAGGTATATCACTGTATTTGTAGCAATTATGACTATTTTTGGAGCAAATGCCCAAAATTTCATAAGAGGACGTGTAGTTGAAGCGAACAACTCCGCCGCGATAGGTTACGCCACCATTGCCCTATTATCGGACTCGACAATCATACGTGCTGCCGCTGCCCGTGAAGATGGATGTTTCAGCATTGAGTTCTCCGAAAAAGGCCCATTGAAGGTCGAGGTTTCGGCAGTCGGATACACAACCACCATTAAGGATATCGTAGGCAAGGGCGAAAACATCGATTTAGGCGATATAGTACTTTCGCAGGGTGTTGCGGTCGATGCTGTCAATATCACCATCCAGCGACCAATTGTCACTGCCGATGCAGAGAAACTCACCTACTCGGTCGAAGATGACCCCGAAGCTGCAACAAGCACATTGGAGGATATGATACGCAAAGTGCCTCAACTTTCGCTCGATGCCGAAGGAAAGGTACTGATGAATGGTCAAAGCGACTACAAAATTCTGATAAATGGTCGCAATTCGTCATCAATCTCACGCAACTTTGCCGATGTGATAAAGAGTATGCCGGCAGCATCAATCAAACGCATAGAGGTTATCACCAATCCATCGATGAAGTACGATGCCGAGGGTACGGGTGGCGTACTGAATATCATCACCGCAAAGAGCCGCTTCGACGGTTACAATGGCAGAGTGTCGCTTATGGCAAGCAACTGGTTCAACCGTAATTTCAGCACAAACAACTCGGCAATGGCAACTTTGCAGCACAACAAATTCAGCGTATCGGCATCGTTCTACTACTCGCAAGCGTGGGCAACAGATGACAATGTCGGCAACCAATATACAAAAATCGAAAATCTTGTAAGTGGTAATCCTACCCCTCTGACAACCACCGATATCGATTACGGATATCGATACTACTCGATTTACGGCAATCTCAATGCGAGCTATCAAATCAACGACCGCAATTTTGTAACAGCCGAGTTCGGTATTTGGGATGGTAGCAACAAGACCTTTATGAAGGAGCAATACAGCTACTTCGATGCAATGCACAACCCTTTGTTCAGCCAGCGTGTAGAGCAGAATATACACTATCCATCTTGGCTCGGAATCGATGCTACGGTAAGCTACGAACACTCTTTCAAAAAAGAGGGGCACTCGCTGACCATTTCGGACAAT
>JAFVXS010000243.1 GCA_017501025.1 Alistipes sp. | reverse complement strand
TTTTATCACCACATTCTGCATCGATTTATCGACTCTTATGGTGTCGTTTTCGTAACCCGTGAACGAGCCGACCAACTTGTCGTAACCCTTTACGCGGTAGATTGTGAAGTTTCCTTCAATGTCGGCAGATACACCGATGTTGGTCTCTGCCCAATATATTGCTGCTCCCGGGAGAGAGTTGCCCTCACTATCGAGCACCTTTCCGTTGATGTTTTGAGCAGTAGTTGTAGCCGCTCCTGCGAAGAGAGCAGCGATAACTAAAAGTATGTTCTTGATTTTCATTCGATTTTTCCCGTTTTTGTTATAACATAAAGCTATCTGTCGTCCGCGTGGTACAGACGATGTGGTTTATGCTAAAACGGGAGGGGCTCGTAGCCCGAAAATACCCTTGTCAGGCTCGTCGGGCAGCGGTTCAGCATCCCGACATACGGGTTCCGGTTTGAATGTGATTGCCAGCGTCTGTGGCGAGAATGTTGCGGGGATAATCGCATCGCAAACCAATGGCTTGATAAGCGGATTGGCAATGCGGGTTTTGTCGTAAATGTCTATTTCGAGCGAGTGGTCGTGCGAGCAGTTGCAGCAATGCGATGCCGATATGCCGTCGCTCGGCGTGTTGTGGTGTCGGCAGTCGTGGCAATCGTGCGAGTGGTGCAGGCGTACGTGTTCGCTCTGGGAACAGTGACACAGCGTTACCGACAGGTCGTACCCAAAGGTTGCAACTGCATATATTGCGACTAATACGGCTGCTATTACACCTCGCATAGATTTCATTGCGGCTCTTCTTACTCGTTTACAAGTTTGCACTCGCGGAGTTTCTCGACCCACGCAGCGGCATCGGCCGTAGCGGTCTCTATCTCCAAACCCTCGAAATTGTCCAACAAAATTGCAGTGACATTATCTGCCGTAAACTCCTTGCCTTGCAGCTCGTTCCACAAGAGCAGCGATGTCTCGTTGAGGGCGATGACGCGAGTCATATCTGCACCATAAGTACCCTGCATTATCACTACATTTTCGCCTGCAATATTGCGAACTTTATACTCCTCTTTAAGTCTCATACTACCTATTCGTTTTTTGTTATTCGTAATCTCTGCCGCTTCGTTAGTCGGCATTTGTGCCGACAAAGGTAGTAAAAATATTTGAGATATGCGATAAAAAGGTACGACAACCCTCAAAAAAATAAAATTGTTGAAAACTATTTCTTCGAAATATTTTGTAAAACATCAAAAAAACATATCTTTGCAAAGATATATTTAAGATGGAGAAATATCGCTATGTTATCACTGCTTTACTACATTTTCACCCTATTGCAGCTCACTTTCTTTTTTGTGCTGTCACTTTTGGCTCTTATCGTATTGTTTCCGTTCGATAAGCCACGTCGCGTTATTCACGAACTATCGCGTGCAATATGTATGACGTGGTGGTACACGCCGTTCACTTGGCGTCGCGAGATTACCGGTTTGGAGCATATCGATAAGAAACAACCTTACGTGATTATTATCAACCACAACTCGATGGTCGATATATTGGCTCTCTACTTTTTACCGCTGAATTTCCGTTGGGTAAGCAAGCGTGAGGTATTCCGTATGCCGTACATTGGACAGTTTCTGCTGATTCACGGTGATATCGCCATAGACCGAGGTCGTGGTGCCGATTCGATGCGACGAGTTGTCGAAGATGGTAAGTTGTGGGTATCGCGAGGTGTTTCGATTGCGATGTTCCCGG
>JAFVXS010000242.1 GCA_017501025.1 Alistipes sp. | reverse complement strand
TACCGGTCTCTTCGGTTGCCGTAAAGAGACCCTCGATAGGGCCGTGTTTCAGTGTATCATCCTCCAAGACAGCAAGTGTCGCCGCAACACCGATACCGTTGTCGGCACCGAGTGTCGTACCGTTTGCCGTAACCCACTCGCCATCGATATATGCCTCGATAGGGTCGGTCAAGAAGTCAAACTCCTTATCGTTATTCTTCTGTGGTACCATATTGAGATGAGCCTGCAAAACCACACCGCAACGCTGCTCCATACCCGGAGTTGCCGCCTTACGGATAACAATATTGTTTGCGGCATCAACCTCGTATGGAAGTGCGTGAGACTCTGCAAAATCGATTATGTATTGACGAATCTTCTCTTCGTGATGCGATGGATGAGGAATCTGACAAATTGCCTCGAAATGTTTCCAAACCAATGCCGGTTTAAGTGCTGAAAAATCTTTGTTCATAATATCTTCGTTTTTAAGTTTTGATTCTCTTATTCGATGGTCCTACTCTTTATCATCGTGCTGTTCGGAGCGGCTGAATGCATCGACAATATGTTTAACAAGCGGATGGCGAACAATATCGCTACGGTCAAACTCGACGAAACCGATGCCGTCGATACCACGCACCGCATCCATTGCTCCGACCAAGCCACTGTCGCTGCGACGTGGAAGGTCCACCTGTGTAACATCGCCCGTAACGATAAATTTGGCATTGCGGCCCATACGGGTCAAGAACATCTTTATCTGCGAACGTGTGGTGTTTTGTGCCTCATCCAAAATCACGAACGCATTGTCGAGTGTTCGACCACGCATATATGCCAGCAGAGCAATCTGCATGGTACCCTCCTCCATAAATTTTTGCAGTTTTAATGGCGGAATCATATCATTCAGTGCATCGTACAGGGGTTGGAGATAGGGTTCCAACTTCTCTTTCATATCGCCGGGAAGAAAGCCCAACTTCTCGCCAGCCTCAACTGCCGGACGTGTCAAGATTATGCGACGTACCTCCTTTTCACGCAGGGCACGCACAGCCAAAGCTATCGCCGTATAGGTCTTACCAGAACCCGCAGGACCTATGGCAAATATTAGGTCATTCGCAGGATAAATATCGACCATTCGCTGCTGATTTCGCGTGCGAGCCTTAACCACCAGCCCATTATTGCCGTAGAGAATTGTTCCGTTCTCCATAGGCTCGGCAAGTTGTTCGACAGCCGTTGCCGAAGCAGCAAAAGCCTGCGATACAACCTCTTTCGAGATATGCCCATAGCGGTTGTAATACTCTATGAGTTGATGAAATCGACGTTCAAACGGTTCGATATCGCCTTTGCTGCCGATAACCTTCAACGCATTGCCACGAGCCACGATACGCAACTTCGGATGAAGCGATTTAATCTGCTCCAAATAGACATTTTTGGCTCCGTAGAGTTCGCGTACATCAACTCCCTCAACAACTATCTCGCGTGCATCAACATCTATCATAACACACCCTCTGCATTTAGAATATATAACCCACTTTTAATTGAATCGAACGCATATTCATCTGAAAATCTACACCCCGCATAGCAGCATCATACGACAGGAAGTTATCCGTCGAATTGAACTGCCCCGAAAATCGAGCATCGATATAGAGATGTTTTACGACCAATACACTCACGCCAATCGTATATGATATGGTCGGATAGATGCGTCCGAACATCACCTTCTCGCCATTGCGGTCGGCATACGACGGGTCATCCATAACCGTAAAAACCGGTCCTGCATTTATGCGGAAAACTCCCAACTTCACCGATGCCAATATTGGTATTTGCAGCGTATTGCACTTCACTGCCGATGCAAAATTCATCGCAGGGTCGCTGATGTTGATTTTGAGGTGTGAGAACTCTATTTCGGGCTGCACAGCAAACCTTCCGCCAATACGCAACGCCATATGAAAACCGAGTGTAAAACCCGTCTTGGAGCTCAAATCGGCAGTTGAAGCCCCCGTATGAAACTTTGCAAACGGATGCTTTATGCCGGCCGTAAAGCCCCATTCGGTACGCAAACCGGGAGCAGCACTCGCAGCAAATCGGCTCGTCGTACAGCACAGGAGCAAGCATATTAGGGCAACAATCTTTGCAAACCTCTTCATATCAACAAAAAAATAGTGCCTTCAAATATACTGACATTTTTACAAATATCCGACAAAAATACTGCTAATCTTTACGAAAATTTTGTACTGCCGACGATTTACACTATCTTTGCGGTCAAGTTTCACGAACGAAAATTTAGAATTTTATGAGTTTAGTTGCGATAGTAGGTCGCCCGAATGTAGGAAAAAGCACCCTTTTCAACCGTTTGGTAGGACAACGTCAGGCGATTGTCGATGCCACCGCAGGTACGACACGTGACCGCCATTATGGCAAAACCGATTGGAACGGACGCGAATTTTCGATAATCGATACGGGCGGATATGCCGTAAATACGGACGACATCTTCGAGGAGGAGATACGTCGTCAGGTTATGCTCGCCATCGAGGAGGCAGATGTCATTCTCTTCTTGGTGGAGGTAGGCACAGGCGTTACCGACCTCGATATGATGATGGCGGAGGTGCTGCGTCGTGCAAAGAAACGCACCATTCTGGTCTGTAACAAGGTCGATAACTACGACCTCATCTACTCGTCGCACGAATTCTACTCGCTCGGTCTTGGCGACCCATTCTGCACCAGCTCGATGTCGGGTAGTGGCACCGGCGATTTGATGGACGAAATTCTACGTCTTCTGCCCGAAGATTGTGCCGCCGAAGAGTTGGAGGACCTTCCACGCATTACAATCGTCGGTCGCCCGAATGTCGGCAAATCGTCGATGACAAATGCTCTGTTGGGCGAGGAGCGAAATATCGTTACAAACATTGCTGGCACAACCCGCGACTCGATACATACACGCTACAACAAGTACGATATGGATTTCTATCTGGTCGATACGGCAGGTATGCGTAAAAAAGGTAAGACGATGGAGGACTTGGAGTTCTACTCCGTAATGCGTTCCATTCGTGCTATCGAGGCGTCGGACGTATGTATTTTGATGCTCGATGCACAGCAGGGTTTGGAGTCGCAGGATTTGAATATCCACAACTTGATTGTCCGCAACCGCAAAGGCTGTGTCATCGTAGTAAACAAGTGGGACCTTATCGAGAAGAGCAACAATACGATGAAGGAGTGGCGTGAGGCGTTGGAGAAGCGTTTGGCACCATTCAACGATATCCCGATTATCTTTACATCGGTACTCAACAAGCAGCGTATATTGGAGGTGTTGCAGACCGCTATTCGTGTATGCAAATCACGTAGCCGTCGTATCCCTACATCCGAATTCAACGACTTTATACTGCCGATTATCGAGGAGACTCCACCTCCTACGACCAAAGGTAAGTATATCCGCATCAAATACGCAATGCAGTTGCCTACACCTACGCCACAGTTTGTATTCTTCTGCAACCTGCCACAGTATATCCGCGAGAACTATCGCCGATTCCTCGAAAATCACATCCGCCGTCAATGGGACTTTGCCGGAGTACCGTTGCAGATATACTTCCGACAGAAATAGTCGTACGATATAAAAACTATGAGTATTGGTGACACGAGTGTTACCAATATTTTTAGGCAACGATATAGATGTTGACCTAGGGATATAAAAAGAATAACCACTTTCGTTTGTTGAAGGTGGTTATTTATTATTGCAAATTGATTATTCATCGTTTAATGAATCCCAATGAAGCAATGCGTTTTCCCGATTTGTTATCTTCTTTTGTGCTGAACAAGTGGATGACAACCATTTTATAAATATACTATACTTAATAAAACAATCAATATTTACACGCCTAAAATATATAATTCCGTTTTTATTTATCAATTGGCACCTATTTTATATAATAGCGTATGTGTTGAAACACTATCCGTCAATCGTTACCCTACCACTATGCACATCGTAGTATGCTCGTTTGATAAGCAGTTCGCCCTTCTCTATCTTCTCCATAATATGGGGAGATGAGAGAATACGTTCCACCTGCACGTGAGCGTGATAGCGAATAGCGTTGTCCAAATCCTCAATCTTGTGCATACACTCGGGAATATCGTTGCTGATAGCCTCCAACAGATTACCAATCGCACCCTGCTCTTCTCCATTTGATATAGCACTCGTCACGCCACCGCACGAGCCGTGACCCATCACAAGCAACACCTTTACGCCCAGATGTTCAACCGCATAATCAATACTGCCCATCACCACATCGTTGTTTACGTTGTTTCCTGCGGTGCGAATTACAAAGATATCGCCCACGCCCTGATCAAAAACCAACTCGACAGGGACTCGCGAATCGGAACACCCCACAACAGCTGCAAAAGGCGCCTGATGAGGAGCCGTCGCCTGCACTCGCTCCATATCGCAACGAGGATGGATAGGCGTTCCGCTGACATATCGTTCATTGCCCGCTTTCAACGCAGCGAGAGCCTCCTCGGGTGTATTCACTACCAAACAGCACTCTTCCGAAGTCGATACATTCGATTTCAACACATACATCACCACGCCTGCACACATAGCAAGCAGAATGATAATAGGGAGTAAAATTCTCTTCATTTTTTACGATTTTAAGATTTCGATTGCGACAAATATACGAAATTTATGTAAAAATAGTTGCAGAATCTATTCGTAATCTCTCAAATCTATACACTCCATACGCAAAAAGATTTGCCGACGAAGTGGTTTATAAGATATATTTTGTATCTTTACGCTACGATTGCGGCAACACACAATCCGCTCGCTATTACTAACTATCTGAAAAAGAAAACACGTATGATAAAAATTGCTCTACCGACTCGCGACGGTCATATCGACGACCACTTCGGACACTGCGACCACTACACAATATTTGAAATCGACGATGCAAAGAGGATTGTCGGCCGAGAGGTTATGCCCTCGCCACAAGGTTGCGGATGTCGCTCGAACATCGCCTCGACGCTCGCCGCAAAGGGCGTGAGTATAATGCTGGCAGGCAATATGGGCGAAGGTGCAAAGACGAAGTTGGAGGCATCAAATATCGCTGTTGTGCGTGGCTGTCACGGCGAAATCGAGGTCGTTTTACAACACTATTTGGATGGCACATTGTCCGATTCGGGCATAGCGTGTGCGGCTCACGACGGCGACCACCAATGTTCGCACGGCAGCGACCACCACGACAACTTCTCCGCACTACACTACTCTCCACAAACGGAGCAGAAGTAGCAACTCGAATAGTTAAGATTTACGCAAAAGATAGGCTGTAACTGCCTCGGCTACACGCTCTCCATCAAGTGCTGCCGATATGATACCGCCCGCATAACCTGCACCCTCTCCCGTAGGAAAGAGCCCCTCGACCTGCGGATGCATCAGTGTCGCTGCATCACGAGGAATACGCACCGGAGTCGATGTGCGAGACTCTACGCCTACGACCAAAGCCTCCGAGGTCAGATAGCCGTGCATACGCTTGTCAAATATTGCTATCGCCCGACGCAGACGCTCTCCCATAAAGTCGGGCAGCCACCTATCGAGCCTCGACGGAACAACTCCCGGCACATACGAACAACGAGGCAGTGAGTGCGATGCTCGCCCTGCAACAAAATCATCGACACGCTGTGCCGGTGCCATCTGATGTTCCGGTGCTTCACGACGTGCCGCCTG
>JAFVXS010000241.1 GCA_017501025.1 Alistipes sp. | reverse complement strand
TTTGCCGTAACTCGGTTTGTGCCGGTTGCAATGACCTCCCCGTCGCGAACGATGACAGCACCAAACGGGCCACCTCCGTTTGCAACATTCTCGATTGATAAATCGATAGCCATCTGCATAAATCGGCGGTCATCCTCCGTAGGTACAATAACTCTCTTGTGTAACATCATATCTTTTCGATTTTGTATATGGTTGTTTCCAATTGCAAATACGGTGCTTATCGTGTTGTATAAGCTGCCGACGATGAAACAAACCCTCTATTTTTGGCAAATTTACACAATTTTTCTTACATTTGTACGATTATATTGTGTAACAAACAAAAAAACATACAAATATGTTGTCTATACTTTTACAAACGCCATACTCGGGTGGCTATTATGAAGAGGGTGGCGGAATGTTGCAAAATCTTACCACTTCGGAGGCGTTTTTTATGATTATCATCGTTGCCGTAGTGGGCTTCATTGTGCAGGCCCGTATGCGTTCGGTGTTCAAACAGAACTCTGAAAAGCCGCTTCCTAACGGAATGACAGGAGCTGAAATAGCAGCACAAATGTTGCGTGACCACAATATTACCAATGTGCGAATTACACACGTCGGAGGCCATTTGACCGACCATTTCAACCCTGTGACTATGACCGTAAATCTGTCGGACGAGGTCTATTCGGGTCGTTCGATTGCTGCGGCTGCTGTGGCTTGCCACGAGTGCGGACACGCTATTCAGCACGCACAGGGGTATGCACCGTTGCGTTTGCGTTCGGCATTGGTGCCAATCGTCAATTTCTCGTCACGTATGGCGGTATGGGTAATTATGATAGGCTTGTTTATGACGGCATCGTCGAGTAGTGATGTGGTGTGCTGGATTGGTGTCGGAATGATTGCAATGTCGGCACTCTTCTCGATTGTTACGCTTCCGGTGGAGTACAACGCCTCGGAGAGGGCTTTGGTTTGGTTGGAGGCTAACCGTATTCTGCGTTACGAGGAGATGGATGGTGCTCGTCAATCGTTGCGTTGGGCTGCACGAACATATGTGGTTGCGGCTCTGTCTGCAATAGCTTCGTTGTTGTACTACGTTGCACTGATTAACGGCAGACGAGATTAAGAGTTTTGTGCATTACTATGAAGGACAAAAATTTATGAAGAGATTCAGAGCGTTAGTTTGTCTGCTGATGTTGCTTGTCGGTAGTGCGACGGCACAGCAGGTTAAGTATATCTTTTTGTTTGTAGGCGACGGAATGGGAATAAATCACGTTCTCGGAACTGAACTCTACAATGCAGCCGTTCATCCGGAGATGGATAATGGCGGGCAGCTGTCGTTTACCCGCTTTCCGGTTCGTACATACTGCACGTCGCACGCAGTGGAATCGTTGGTGACCGACTCATCGGCTGCTGCAACAGCTATGGCTACGGGTGTTAAGACCATAAGTGGCTATATGGGGGTGGATGCCGATAAAAATTGGATAGAGAACATAAGTGAAGTGGCATCTAAACAGCGTATGAAGGTCGGCATTGTGACTAATGTCGGAATGAATCACGCCACACCGGGAGCATTCTATGCTCATAGCGTGAGTCGTGGTATATATAGAGAAATCTTTGAACACTATCTTGCGAGCGGTGTCGATTTTGCAGCAGGTGCTACGATTTTGTGTCGTAAGAAAGAGGGCTTAAAGGCTGACTACTACATCAATAAGGCTCGTGAGGCGGGTGTTTATGTTACGCAAGATAGTCGTGAGGCTGCCGATGTTAAGGGTCGTAGGGTGTTATTGCTCTCCGATTCGCTGACACGTCGTACAATGCGTTATGCTATCGATAGAACGGAATCAGATCCTACGATTGTCGATTTTTCGGATGCCGCAATTAAGTATATGTCACGTGAAGCTATTGACAGCGGGTTCTTCCTGATGATTGAGGCGGGACATATCGACCACGCAGCACACGACAACGACGCAGTAACCACCTTTGAAGAGATTAACGACCTGAATAGTTCGGTAGCTTTGGCTTTGAAGTTCTATGAACAACACCCCGACGAAACCTTGATTATAGTCACGGCTGACCACGAAACAGGCGGTTTAGCTTTGGGCTATTCCAACTATAAGATGGCGCTCGACCGATTGGCACATCAAAAGATGTCAATGGGGGCTCTGACCCGACGAATGCAACAGATGCGTAAAACGGGAAAGACCTCGTGGACGGATATGGAGACGCTGCTTCGCGAGGAGCTCGGCTTCTGGGATAAGGTGAAGTTGCGTGAAAAGGATGAGGCTCAACTGAAAAAGACCTTCGAGAAGAACTATCTTGAAAACGGCGATTTGGTAGTGGGACTCTACGCAAGCAATGAGAAGATGGCGTCAGTTGCTATCGAGATATTGAATAAACGAGCTTATGTGAAGTGGACGAGCCTGAACCATACCGGAGCCCAAGTGCCACTCTTTGCAAAGGGTTGTCGAAGTGCCGAGTTTATGGAGTGCTACGATAATACCGATATCGGAAAGACCCTCAAACGCCTAATTTCAAAGTAAGACTATGCAACAGACACTTTCGTTTGACGAGCGACTCTTTTTGTGGCTCAATTTTGATGGTGGGGTAGCAATGGACTCGCTGATGGAGATTATCTCTGGGTGGCTTGTTTGGGTGCCGTTGTATCTCTTTATTCTCTATGCCGTATGGCGAAAATTCGGTATGCGAGGGTTGTTTGCGTTTATTGTCTGCTTGGTCTTGGCAATGGGACTTGCGGATATGTTGTGTGGTATATTCAAACATTCGGGAATGCTCGCCAATGTGTGGGCTGACTTTCCGGCACGCCATCGCCCTATGTTTGATGCTGTGGTGCGTGATTTGGCACACGTTCCATCCTACAAACACGGACCATACGGAACGGTCTCTGCCCACGCAGCTACGGTTGCGGCTATGGCAGTGTTGTCGGCTTTGACCCTGCGTCGTTGTTGGTTTTCGTGGGTGGTGGGCTTTGTTGTAGTGCTGGTAAGCTACTCCCGAATATATCTGGCGTGTCACTATCCGAAAGATTTGGCGTTGGGTTGGATGGTGGGCATAGTCTGTGGTGTGGCTATGTACTACCTATGGAGAGCTTTTTACAAAACTTTGGAACGCTATAAAAGATAAAAAAGAGTGGAATTTTCCATTCTTTTTTTGTATCTTTGCCGCGTTGTTTACGAAAATCAATTAACGTACTATGATAGAACACCTTAGCGAACAAGAGCAGTTGCGCCGTCAGTCGTTGGCTGCACTGCGAGAGTTGGGTATCAATCCCTACCCTGCGGAGCGTTTCGATGTTTCGGTTACTGCCCGCGAGTTAAATGCACAATTTGATGCTAATCCGGAGGCGTATCAGCAGCTGACCATTGCCGGTCGAATGATGAGCCGCCGTATTATGGGTAG
>JAFVXS010000240.1 GCA_017501025.1 Alistipes sp. | reverse complement strand
AAATAAATTTCAAAAATCAATTACCGTGGCAACCCCTCGACGGTATGTGGTTGAGTTTACAAAAAAAAGAAAGTGTGGAGTTGAATCCGTTTATCAATAGAGAGGTTCTGACAAAACCTTGAAGTAAATAAACGTTTGAGCAATCCCCACACCTGCACTTGGTACACAGATAAGTACCAATACAGATGGCGAGTGCTGTTCGTCAAACCCTACTTCGTTGAAACTGTCAGATTTCTCTATTAGGTTAAAGCGAAAACACTTTCGTCAAATATGTAACATCAATATGGCTCTACTTCAAGCCATTGACATTGCAAATATAGGCATTTTTTTTGAATCGACAACACTCGCCACAGGGATTGCATATAAAAATATGTTATTTTCAATAATTCACCATATGAAATTTGTTGTACACCTAATGGTATATTAAGTAAAATTTTCCGTTTTACTCATAATTTATCCTTTAATATTTGTATCTTTGTGGCAGTATGAGAGTGATAGTATCGGTTATAGTGGCAATTGCACTGCTTGCATCGTGTGGCAATAGTGCGAAAAAGTCCAAAACGGAGACCCCGAAAGCCCCGTTGAAATACTATGGTTACGATGTGATAAAGAGATATCCGCACCGTACGGATGCCTATACACAAGGATTACAGTTTGTGGATGGCATTTTGTGGGAAGGAACGGGTCAGTATGGCGAATCGCGTCTGCAACGTATCGACTTGGCGAGTGGTCGAGTTGAGGTTGTGGCAACCCTTCCGAAGGAGCATTTTGGCGAAGGTATCACATTGTTGAACGATAAGATTTACCAACTTACGTGGCAGAGTGGCATAATGCATATCTACGACCGCAAGAGCCTTAAAAAGGTGGCTACACACAGATATCGAGGCGAAGGTTGGGGTTTGACTACCGATGGCGAGTCGTTGTATATGTCGGATGGCACATCGGATATTCGAGTGTTGGATAGTGCGACACTCAAAGTCAAACGAACTGTAAATGTCACGCTCAATGGCGAGTCGTTGCCCTATCTCAACGAGTTGGAGTGGATTGACGGCCGTATATGGGCAAATGTATATACATACGACCAGATTGCAATCATAAATCCTGACAGCGGCGTTGTTGAGGGCATAGTTGATTTGCGTGGTCTGTTGGATGCCTCGCTCCAAACAGAGGAGACGGATGTGCTGAATGGTATTGCATACGATGCCGAACAGAAGCGTATCTTTGTTACGGGCAAAAATTGGAGCTACATTTTTGAGATAAAACTCTACGAACAATAAAACGATTTAGCGATATGACACCTGTTGAATTTCGTCGTCATCTACACTCTTATCCCGAACTTTCGTTTGAGGAGCATCAAACAGCTGCATTTATTGAGCAGGCTCTCTCGGCAGAGGGAATTGCTTATCGCAGGGTCGCCAAAACGGGAGTCTTGGCATACATCGATGGCGTGCGTCAGTCAAATCGTGCGATACTGCTTCGTGCCGATATTGATGCACTGCCTGTTTGCGAGGCGACGCAGGTCGATTTTGCATCGAAAAATAGCGGTGTAATGCACGCTTGCGGTCACGATATGCACGCTGCTGTGCTGTTTGGTGCATTGCAGCAGTTGAACCGTAATCGCGATTTCGAGGGGCGAATTTTTGCAATTTTTCAACCTGGCGAAGAGTGTAATCCGGGAGGTGCTTCGCTGGTGTTGAACGAAAATCCGTTTGAGGAGTACGATATTTGTGCTGTTATTGGCGAGCACGTTGATAGTAGTTTGGAAGTCGGTACAGTCGGTGTCAAAGCGGGTAAGTTTATGGCATCGAGTGACGAGCTGCGATTTTGGGTGCGTGGCAAGGGTGGTCACGCAGCCTTGCGTCAAAAGGTCTGCGATACGATAACCGCTGCTGCGACGTTGGTGGTAAATCTCAATGGCCTTAATAGCGAAGATTTAATACTGTCGATAGGCCGCATTGTTGGTGAAGGTGCAACCAATGTTATCCCCGATTGTGTGGCAATGGAGGGTACGATGCGAACATTTGATGAGGAGGTCCGCCAAACGACAAAACAACAGATAGCCGATATTGCACACACTATCGATGAACGTTTT
>JAFVXS010000239.1 GCA_017501025.1 Alistipes sp. | reverse complement strand
CGTCGAAGGGTGGCGATGGCAAGTTGCACCGTCCATCGTTCAAGATTGTATGGGATAAGTTCCCTAAATTCGTATTGGGCTTTATCCTCGCATCGGCCGTATTCAGTGCTTTGCAGAATTATGAGATTTTCCCTGACTTTGCGGCGAAGAAACTTGCCGAGACCTCTATGGCAAAGACCTTCTCGGGCTTCTTCTTCTCGTTGGCATTCGTTTGTATCGGTATGGATACCCGTTTGAAGGATATCGTATCGCGTGAAAATCGCAATATTCTCTACACATTCCTCGGTGCCCAGACTTTCAATATCATATTGACATTCCTTGTGGCTTGGGTATTGTTCGGAATCGTAAAACCTGCATTCGGATTGTAAAACACAACCAAATATCTAAAAAGGCCACGTTGAAATCCGTGGCCTTTTTTTTGATTACCCACCATTTATTTTGCCCCCAAAAAAACGGAGTCAATACAATGTAAATATATATAAGAAAGCCTATCAACATCCACTCTACCATATTTTTTGTATCTTTGCCGCGTTATGTCCATCAAATCGTTTGCCATATTCATCGTCAGCCTTTTGTGCGTATTCAACATTCACGCACAAACTACCCGCATACGAGGTGTGGTGACCGATGCCGACACGGGTGCTCCTATACAGTGGGTGAATGTCTCGTTCCCCGGCACCATAATCGGTGCTTTGACTGACGAAAAGGGTTTGTTCGTTATCGAGAGTCGTGACACATCGTCGATGCTCGACATCTCCTCCGTGGGATATATCTCCCAAACAAAGCGGGTAAAACTCAACGCATTCAACCAGATAGATGTTGCCCTCAAACTCGACAATGTCAAAATTAAAGAGGTGACCGTTGTTCCGGGTCCTAACCCTGCACACCCTATATTGCGAGAGGTCATTGCCCGTCGGGAGAAGAACGACCCAAAGATGCAACGCTCGTTCAAATGCGAGGCATACACCAAAATACAGCTGGATTTAAGCAACATCAAGGGAGAGTTCCGCTCCAAACGACTCCAAAAAAAACTCGGTTTTATATTCGACTATGTCGATACATCGGCTCTCACAGGCAAACCATACCTTCCTGCAATGATATCCGAGTCGATTGCCGATTTATACAACAGCAAAGAGCCGGAAGTTAATCGCGAAATTGTGAAAGCAAACCGCGTGTCGGGCATTCGCGACAGCGGCCCGATTGCCCAATTTACGGGTAAGATGACAGGTGATGTCGATTTTTACAAAGGGTTTATAGAGGTATTCAATATCCGCTTTGCAGGACCATTATCAAAGAGTGGTTTGAGTTTCTACAACTACTTTTTGGTCGATTCTATGCAAGTCGATGGTCGCAAAACATATAAAATACGTTTTCACCCCAAACGATTGGCAACACAGGTGCTCGATGGCGAGCTGCTTATCGACTCGGCATCTTATGCCATTCGTTCGGCAGCAGCACATATGCCGAAAGGGTCGAATGTCAATTGGATAAAGCACCTCTCGATGGAGTGTAGCAACCGCCTGATAGACTCCGCTCATTGGTTTATGGAGCGTGACCGCCTATCGGCAGAGTTTGCAATCGTAAACTCCGACTCATCAAAGTTAAATACTTTTATCGGCACCCGCGAACGAGCCTACAAAAATTCGCAAATCAACATAGAGCTGCCTCCCGAAGCGACATCATCCAACGTAAATGTGACGATGTATGGTGACGATATCACGAAATCGGATGAGTCGTATTGGCAGAAAGCCCGACCTTACGAACTCACCAATCGCGAAAAACGCATATACGAGATGGTCGATTCGATACAGACCACCCCGATATATCGCAACATATACACCATCATCAACACCATAATCGGAGGCTATTACAACACCAAATATGTGGGTATCGGCCCATACTTCAAACTCATCAGTTTCAATAACCTCGAAGGATTCCGAGCCCAAATAGGTGCCCGTACAACACAGGCCGTAAGCCGTAAAGTGCGAGTAATGGGCTACGTAGCATACAGCACCAAAGATGACAAGTTTAAGGGTGGTGGCGATATCGAATTGATGTTCAATCGCCGTATTACCCGCAAACTCACGCTGTCGGGGCGTCACGATGTTTTGCAGCTTGGAGCCGGAACTTCACTGTTGGCGGGCAACAACATCCTCTCCTCCATATTTACACGAGGCGGCTCCCGTATGTCGATGGTCGATCAGGCATCCGCCACCTACGAGCACGAGTGGATAAACGGCATATCGACATATCTGAACTCCGGATTTCGCCGCATACACTCCAACCGATATGTCGAGATGACAACCCCTGCCGGCAATCACATTCCATATATCGATGACTACTCGGTAGGTGTATCGCTGCGAGTATCAAAGGACGAACGCGTATTCCGCAACTTCTTCGAGAAGAAGTATCTGCATACGCCATATCCTATTTTCTCGTTCACATCTACCTTCGGAAAGGTACATTTCGACAAAACAACCTCTTCGTATTGCCGTTTGGAGGCGGCTCTGAAATATAAACCTAACATACCGCCTATCGGCTATTCGGAGATAATGTTGCAGGGCGGTAAGATTTTTGGGAAAGTACCATATCCGATACTCAAACTCCACGAGGGTAATGGTACATATTTCTACGACAGATACGCCTTTTCGTGTATGAACTTCTATGAGTTTGCATCGGATGCTTGGGTAGCACTCTTCTACGAGCACCACTTCAACGGCTGGATACTCGGACGTATTCCGCTGCTGAAAAAGTTGAAATGGCGAGAGGTCGTGACCTGCAAATGCGTTTGGGGCACCCTTGAAGCACGCAACAATGGCTCGCTCGACTCTTCAACGGCATATTTCGTCTTCCCCGAGGGTATGTCATCGGTTAATAAACCCTATGTTGAAGTTGGTGTCGGCATCGAGAATATCTTCCGAATATTCAGAGTCGATTTCGTTTGGCG
>JAFVXS010000238.1 GCA_017501025.1 Alistipes sp. | reverse complement strand
TGAGGTTGAATCAACCGCATTCGAGATTGTTAAAGAGTTTCGAGGTGGCTTTGCAGCAGGCTTTTGGCAGACATTTGCCAAGTTGTTTGGCAACGATTTGAAACTCGACTACCAGCCCGAAAGTCGTGACCGATTGCTCGAACAGATTGTCCGACAATACGAAAAGGGGTTGCTGTGATTGATTATGGGGCAAAGAGTGGGAGTATTTATCAATAAATTACTATCTTTGCATCGATTTTTAATATGTTAAAGTATGGGCCACAAAAGCGGTTTTGTAAATATTATCGGTAATCCGAATGTCGGAAAATCTACATTGATGAATGCACTCGTTGGCGAGCGTTTGTCGATTATTACATCCAAAGCACAAACTACACGTCATCGTATTATGGGAATTGTCAATGGCGACGATTTCCAGATTGTATATTCCGATACCCCCGGCATTTTGAAACCTGCTTATAAGTTGCAGGAGTCGATGATGAATTTTGTGCGTGGTGCCGTAAGCGATGCCGATATTCTGCTTTACGTGACCGATACGGTCGAAGAGCAGGGCGAACGTTCGGCAGAGATACTCGAAAAAATAACTTTAAGTGGTTGTCCTACCATCCTTATCATCAATAAGATAGACCTTGCCGACCAAGAGCGTGTCGAGGCTCTTGTTGCGGAGTGGCACGACCGTCTGCCTAACGCCGTAGTTATCGCTGCATCGGCAAAGGAGGGCTTTAATATTGGTGCGATATTTGACCGTATTCTCGAAATGCTGCCCGAAGGCGAGCCATTCTATCCAAAGGATACGCTTACCGATAAGACATTGCGTTTCTTTGCCTCGGAGATAATTCGCGAGAAGATATTGACCAACTACTCCAAAGAGATTCCATACTGCTGTGAAATCGAGATTGAGAGTTACAAGGAGGAGCCTACGATAGACCGCATAGCGGCTACGATATATGTTGCCCGCAATTCGCAAAAAGGCATCGTAATCGGTCATAAGGGCGAGCGTCTGAAACGTGTCGGAGAGCAGGCTCGTCACGATTTGGAGAAGTTCCTCGACAAAAAGGTCTTTTTGCAACTCTTTGTGAAGGTAAACGAAGATTGGCGAAACAATGTACGTCAATTGCGTCGTTTCGGTTACGAGCAGGAGTAGGCAATTTCGGGACGTTTATATCGTTATCTATACGTTATGAGGCGAATTTTTACCACTATTTTTCTCTTTCTGCTTCTGTTGTGCAGCGGCTCCGCACGGGGTCAGTACAATCGTGAGTATTTCTTTTGGGTGGGTCGTCGTTATATGATGGATAATGAGTTCAATGAGGCTATTCGCACGTTGAACGTTCTGTTGCGTTTTGACGAAGATGCTCACGAGGGCTACTTTCTGCGAGGTATTGCCAAATATAACCTCGACGATTTGATTGGTGCCGATGCCGATTTTACGATGGCAATCGAGAAGAATCCCGTATTTACAACAGCCTATACCTACCGAGCGATTACACGTTCCCGCTTGGGTAATTACGACGATGCGTTGCAGGATTTTAAGGAGGCGATAGAACTTCGCCCAGACCTGCCCAATCCCTATTATAGTCGAGGTGTTACACGTCTGCTTAATCAGCAATTCAGCGAGGCGATTAAAGATTTCGACCGTTTTATCCGTTTCGAGAAGAAGGTTGCGGATGCCTACATCAACAGAGGCGTCTGCTATCTCTATCTGAAAGATACGGTGCGAGCATACGAAAACTTCGATATTGCAGTGC
>JAFVXS010000237.1 GCA_017501025.1 Alistipes sp. | reverse complement strand
TAGCGGAGATGCAACCGGCGGAGTTGTGTCGTTGGGTTGAGGCGGAGATTAACTCAAATCCGCTATTGAAGTGCATCTATTTCGATGCAGTCGATGCCCGTACAATGCAGAGTGTTGCATCGTGGAGCGATGCTCCTCGTATTCAGGGCTGCATAGCGGTACAGGCAGGAGAGATACGATTGATTGATAACATAAAACTTAAATAGAGATGATAATCGAGTGTCTGAAATCGAAGATTCATCGTGTGACTATCACACAGGCGAACGTGAATTATGTTGGTAGCATAACCATCGACAAGCGTCTGATGGAGGCTGCTAATATTATTTGTGGAGAGAAGGTGCAGGTGGTAAATGTTACGAATGGTGAGCGTTTGGAGACCTACGCTATCGAGGGTGAAGCCGATAGTGGGGTAGTCTGCCTTAATGGTGCCGCTGCTCACAAAGCCTCGGTAGGCGATGTCGTAATCATTATCTCCTATGCACAGATGGAGTTTGAGGCGGCGAAGGAGTTTAAGCCGTGGGTGATTTTCCCCGATACAGCAACAAACAAGTTGGTAAAATAACGTTGCAAAATGGAGTTCTTGCTTGCTTTTGCAGCCCTGTTGCTGATACTGCTCGGCCTGATTGGTTGTTTTGTGCCGGTGTTGCCCGGTGTGGTGTTGGCCTATGCAGGTCTGTTTGTGATGAGTTTTTGTGACGCATCGCAGATTACGGCCACGCAGTTGTGGGTCTATCTCGCTCTCTCGATTGTTGTGTCGATTGCCGACTTTGTACTTCCTGCCCAATTAACCAAAATTGCAGGTGGCTCGAAGGAGGGTATTCGTGGTGCTACGGCCGGAATGATTGCGGGAATGTTGCTCGGCGGTATTATCGGCATAATCATAGGCCCGTTTGTGGGGGCTGTTGTGGGCGAACTTATCCGCGATGGTCGTGATAAGGGACGAGCTTTGCGTTCGGGTTTGGCTTCGTTTGCAGCCTTTTTGGTTGGTACGGGGTTGAAATTCGCTCTTACGTTGGCTATGGCTTGGTCGATTTTTGGCGAGATTTGGCTGATGATTAAAAATGTGATTTCGTAAAAGATAAAACAGAATAGAGATGAAACTGTCAAAAATTTTTCTGACTATCGTTGCTGTGTGTGCAATGATGTCGTGTGCCGAGTATTCGTACGATAAGGTGTCGGGCGACTCTACAAAGACACGAATTTATACACTCGATAATGGTTTGAAGGTCTATATGTCGGTAAATCGTGAAGCACCACGTATCCAGACCATCATCAGTGTTCGTGTAGGCTCGAAGAACGATCCGAAGGAGACAACGGGTTTGGCACACTATTTTGAGCACTTGATGTTTAAGGGTACGGAGCGTTTCGGTACGCAGGATTATGCTGCCGAGAAACCACTGCTCGACGAGATAGAGCGTCTGTTTGAGGTCTATCGTCAAACCGAGTGCGAGAAGGAGCGTAAGCGTATATATGCACAAATCGACAGCGTATCGCAGGAGGCATCAAAGTATGCCATTCCAAACGAATACGACAAGTTGATGCAGGCAATCGGAGCAAGCGGTACCAATGCTTGGACTTCGTATGACGAGACCTCGTATATTGATGAAATTCCCTCTAATCAGCTCGAAAATTGGGCGAAGATAGCATCCGACCGCTTTGAGAATGCTGTTATTCGTGGTTTCCATACCGAGTTGGAGACCGTGTACGAGGAGTATAATATGGGCTTGACACGCGATATGAACAAACTTATCAATAAGTTGTTCCAACATATGGCACCAAACCACCCATACGGTCATCACTCGCCGATTGGATTGCAGGAGCACCTCAAAAATCCGTCGATTACGAATATCAAAAATTACTACAAGACCTACTACGTGCCAAACAATATGGCAATATGTCTGTCGGGTGATTTCGACCCGGATGTGGCAATTCGCCTTATCGACCAATATTTCGGAGCGATGAAGCCGAATGAGAATCTCCCTTCGGTTGAAGAGTATAAGGTCGAGAAGCGTGATGCAATTTGCCGTGACGAGGTTTATGGATTGCAGAACGAGTGCGTTGTTGTAGGTTGGCCTACATCGGGTGCCGATAGTGAAGATGCATTGATGTCGGATATTGTGTCGTCAATTCTCTATAATGGCAAGTGCGGTTTGGTTGATACCGACCTTATTCAACGTCAGCGAGTATTGGCCACATCGGTAAGTGCCGAGAGCCTTTCGGATATGGGTGTGGTGCTTGCATACGGAGTGCCTAAACAGGGTCAGACACTCGAAGAGGTTGAGGCTCTGTTTATGGAAGAGGTTGCCAAGTTGCGTCGTGGTGAGTTTGATGAAGAGCTGCTCGAATCGATTATTGCCAATCTGCGTGTGAAGTATATGGGCACCATCGAGGAGAATATGGGTCGTGCAGTATTGATGTCGTCATCGTTCGTGAATAATATCGATTGGGAGGATGTTATCGACTATGATAAGCGTGCATCGAAGGTAACCAAGCAACAGATTGTTGATTGGGCAAACAATCGTCTGGCGGAGTCGTCGGCAATAGTTGTCTATAAGCGTCAGGGCAAGGATGAGTCGGAGCGTAAAATCGAGAAGCCGCAGATTACTCCTATTGCCACAAATCGTGACGTGCAGAGTCAATTCCTGACCGATATACAGAGTAGCGAGGTGTCGCCAATCGAGCCTGTGTTTGTCGATTATGAGCGTGATATGTCGCTGACGAAGATGAATGGTAATGTCGATGTGTTGTATAAACGCAACGAGACCAACGAACTCTTCTCGCTTATCTATCTCTACAATCGTGGTACAAATACCGACCCTGCAATGTCGATTGCGGTCGATTATATGAATATGCTGGGTACCGACCGTAAGAGTCTTGCCGAGTTGCAGAGCGAACTCTACTCGATAGCCTGCTCGTTGAATGTTGTAAGCACCGCAACTCAAACCTATGTGGTGATGTCGGGTTTGAGTGATAATATGGATAAGGCTATTGCTTTGGCAGAGGATTATTTGGCAAATGTCAAGGGTGACGATGCTGTGCTGGCGGAGATTAAGAGCGATATCTTCAAGCAACGCGAGAACAATAAGAGCGACCAACAGGCAAATTACAGAGCACTCTACCACTACGTCAATTATGGAGCCGATGCAATTCGTCGCACTGTATTGTCGAATGACGCCATACAGGCACTTACGTCGGACGAATTGCTTGGCCGTATTCGTTCGCTTGCCAACTACGAACACCAAATTCTCTATTATGGCCCGATGAAGTGTGGTGCGTTGGTAAAGATGCTTAATGCTTCGCATAAGGTTGGAGATAAACTGCTGCCTACGGAGTTTGTACCGTTGCGACAACAGCGAGTGGATAAGCCAACTGTAACGTTTGCACAATACGATGCAAAGCAGATTTACTACCTGCAATACTCGTGTAACGATGAACGCTACAATCAGGAGAAGGATGCTGTAACGGAGTTGTATAATACCTATTTCAGTGGTAGTATGAATGCTATTGTCTTCCAAGAGATGCGTGAGGCTCGTGGTTTGGCATATACAGCGTGGGCTCACTATGCGACACCATCGATTAAGAGCCACCCATACTCTTTCTCGGCATTTATCGCTACGCAGAACGATAAGATGCGTCAGGCTGTTGAGGCTTTCGACGAGATTATCGAGGATATGCCTCGTTCGGAGGCTGCTTTTGAGTTGGCAAAGCAGGGCTTATTGAGCAACTATGCAACACAACGTACGGTGCGAATCAATGTGCTGTGGTCGTACGTAAGCGATAAGTTGTTCGGTATGGAGAACAACGACAAACTTGTCTATGAGGGAGTTAAATCGCTTACGTTGGATGATGTTGTCGATTTCCAGCAGAAGAGCATAAAGGGTCGCAAATACAACTACGGTATTTTGGGCGACCGCAGAGATGTCGATATGCGTTATCTGCGTAAGTTGGGCGATGTTAAATTCGTTAGCCAAGAGGAGATTTTTGGTTACTAAATTGCTGCTAAACCGATTTGGTATGGAGTTCGTACCACGATGCGAATACCATATCAGTTAGGAGGAATATGATGAAAATTGCCGTTTTACAGTTGGATATTGCCTGGCACGACGAGTATGAAAATATCGAGCGTGTTCGGTCGATGATATCCGACGGCGAGGCAGCCGATTTGTATCTGCTGCCGGAGATGTGGAGCAGTGGCTTTACGATTGAGGCGGCAGAGGTTGCACAGACCGAAGAGGCGAGTCCGTCGCTGGCGTTTATGTTGCAGACGGCTCGTGAGCGTGACTGTGCAGTGGTTGGCTCGTTGGTAATAAAGGCAGAGGATGGAACGTTTCGCAACCGCTTGTACTTCGTGACGAGCGAGGGCATAGTGGCACGTTACGACAAACGCCATCTGTTCCGTATCGGTGGCGAAACCAAACGCTATACGGCAGGCTCGGAGCGTGTTACGGTTGAGTGGCGAGGTGTGCGATTTCTGTTGCAGATTTGTTACGATATTCGCTTTCCGCTCTTTGCACGTAATCGCTTGCGTGATGGTCAGCCAGAGTATGATGTTGTCATATATGTCGCATCATTTCCTGCGGTGCGTATGGCAGCGTGGCGAGTGTTGGCTGCGGCACGAGCTATCGAAAATCAGGCCTATTGCGTTGCGGTCAATCGTACGGGCGAAGATGCCTATTGCCATTACGAGGGTGGCTCGGTCGTATTCGATGCTGCGGGAGATGTGGTCACAGAGTGCGGAGCGGAGCAGCAGATTGCCGTTGTACAGTTGGATATAGAGGCATTGCAGGAGTATCGCCGACGTTTTCCGACACTGCGTGATGGGGATGACTTCGAATTGTACATAAAATAAAAATAAGTATATTTGCACTAAATTTTAATAATTGAAGAGATGAAAAGAAGTTTAATTTTGACTATGGTATTGTTTTCTATGGCTTTAACATCGTGCGTAGAACAGAAAGCGGAGCAGCCTTGGGTTGTTGATCGTTTTGACGACGCAAAGGTTATCCGTTATGAGGTTCCGGAGTTTGAGTCGCTTCCATTGAACGAGAAGTTACTCATCTACTATTTGGCGGAGTCTGCAAAGTCGGGTCGTGATATGATTTTCGACCAGAATTTCAAGTATAACCTCACTATTCGCCGTGCTTTGGAGGATATCTATGTTAAGTATGAGGGCGACCGTGCGGATGCCAACTTCGTCGCTATGGAGAAGTATTTGAAGAAGGTGTGGTTTGCCAACGGTATTCACCACCACTATTCGAGCGATAAGTTTAAGGCGGAGTTCGACCGCGAGTGGTTTGCTGCACAGCTTGCAAAGTATAGCGACGAGACCGTTTTGTCGGTTGAGGAGATGTGCGATGTTGTGCTTAACGACGATTTGTATGCAACACGTCTTACACGTCGTGCCGATTTGGACTTGTTGAAGGCTTCGGCAGGTAACTACTACGAGGGCGTTTCGCAGCGTGAGGCAGAGCGTTTCTATGCAAAGATGGTCGATCCGAAGGACCCTTGCCCAATCTCGTATGGTTTGAACTCGAAACTTGTTAAGGAAAACGGCAAAATCGTCGAGAAGGTTTGGAAAGTCGGTGGTATGTACTCGGAAGCTTTGGTTGAGGTTGTAAAGTGGTTGGAGAAGGCACACGAGGTTGCCGAGGAGCCATTGAAGACTACAATCGGTCTGCTTATCAAATACTACCGTTCGGGCGATTTGCGTGATTTCGATGCATTCAATATCTCGTGGGTTAAGGATACCGTGTCGAATGTCGATTTCGTGAATGGCTTTACCGAGACCTATGGCGATCCATTGGGACGCAAGGCTTCGTGGGAGTCAGTTGTAGATTTTGTTGATAAGGCTGCGTGCGAGCGTACCCGTATTATCTCGGATAACGCACAGTGGTTCGAGGACCACTCGCCAATCAACCCTGCATACCGCAAACCTGTTGTGAAGGGTGTTTCGGCAAAGGTTATTACCGTAGCTATGTTGGGCGGTGACTGCTATCCTACAACTCCTATCGGCATCAACCTTCCAAATGCTGATTGGATTCGTAAGGAGCACGGCTCGAAGTCGGTAACTATCGACAATATTACCTACGCTTATAGCCAGGCTGCTCAGGGTAACGGCTTTGGCGAGGAGTTTATTCTTCGTGAGGAGGACCGCGAGCGTATCAAGCAGTATGGCAAGTTGTCGGACAACCTCCATACCGACCTTCACGAGTGCTTGGGTCACGGTTCGGGTCAGTTGGCTCCGGGTGTTACGGGCGAGGAGCTCGGCTCTTACTCTTCGGCTTTGGAGGAGACTCGTGCCGACTTGTTTGCACTCTACTATTTGGGCGATGCCAAGATGGTGGAGATTGGTTTAGTACCTTCGTTTGATGTTGCAAAGGCTCAATATGCATCCTATATTATGAAT